>NZ_JACBAZ010000010.1 GCF_013391475.1 Oceaniferula marina
AGGAAAAGTTAAGATTGAATTGTGCACTGCGGCCGCTCCTTCGGGCGCGCATTAAATAAATAAGTCGTGGACAGCTTTCGCCATTCCACTCAAACACCATCGTGATTGCTCACTTTAGGTGTCGACCTTTTGCAGGGACCGTGAGAACGGTTTGCAAATTACTCCTTAGAAAGGAGATGATCCAGCCGCAGGTTCCCCTACGGCTACCTTGTTACGACTTCATCCCAGTTACCAACTACACCTTAGGACCTTGCTTCTATAAATAGTTAGCGCAGATACTTCGGGTGCGATCGGCTTCCATGATGTGACGGGCGGTGTGTACAAGACCCGGGAACGTATTCACGGCACCGTAGCTGATGTGCCATTACTAGCGATTCCAACTTCATGGAGGCGAGTTGCAGCCTCCAATCCGAACTGGGCCCAGTTTTTTAGATTTCCTCCTCCTCACGGGTTCGGTTCTCATTGTACTGGGCATTGTAGTACGTGTGCAGCCCTAGGCGTAAGGGCCATACTGACCTGACGTCATCCCCACCTTCCTCCCGGTTGACCCGGGCAGTCTGAATAGAGTCCCCAACATTACTTGCTGGCAACTATTCACAGGGGTTGCGCTCGTTGCTGGACTTAACCAAACATCTCACGACACGAGCTGACGACGGCCATGCAGCACCTGTGTAAGGTCTCCGAAGAGTCACACGCTTTCACGTGCTTAGCAATACATGTCAAGCCTAGGTAAGGTTCTTCGCGTTGCATCGAATTAAGCCACATACTCCACCGCTTGTGCGGGTCCCCGTCAATTTCTTTGAGTTTTAGTCTTGCGACCGTACTCCCCAGGCGGCGCGCTTAACGCGTTAGCTCCGGCACAGAAGGGGTCGAGTCCTCCTACACCAAGCGCGCACCGTTTACTGCCAGGACTACAGGGGTATCTAATCCCTTTCGCTACCCTGGCCTTCGTACCTCAGCGTCAGTAAATGTCCAGCAGGCTGCCTTCGCCATTGGTCTTCCTCTCGATATCCACGCATTTCACTGCTACACCGAGAATTCCACCTGCCTCTCCATTACTCCAGTCTGGCAGTATCGGATGCAGTTCCGGAGTTGAGCTCCGGGATTTCACACCTGACTTACCAAACCGCCTACGTACTCTTTACGCCCAGTGATTCCGAATAACGCTCGGGACCTTCGTATTACCGCGGCTGCTGGCACGAAGTTAGCCGTCCCTTCCTCTTATAATACTATCAAACATACACGCTATTAACGCATATGCCTTACTCTTATATGACAGGAGTTTACGACCCTAGGGCCTTCATCCTCCACGCGGCGTTGCACCATCAGGGTTTCCCCCATTGTGAATGATTCTCGACTGCTGCCACCCGTAGGTGTCTGGACCGTGTCTCAGTTCCAGTGTTGCTGATCGTCCTCTCAGACCAGCTACCCGTCGTCGCCTTGGTGAGCCGTTACCTCACCAACAAGCTGATAGGCCGCGAGCCCATCTCAAAGCGGCACCCGAAGGCACCTTTGATCCAAAGATCACATGCGGTATTAATCTTCCTTTCGGAAGGCTATCCCCCACTTCGAGGCAGGTTGCTCACGTGTTACTAACCCGTCCGCCACTAAAAATGCAATTAGCAAGCTATTCGCATTTTTCGTTCGACTTGCATGTCTTATCCACGCCGCCAGCGTTCATTCTGAGCCAGAATCAAACTCTCCGTATAAATGACCGATTATTCATCGGATCCTTTTAAACAGTTATAGGCTTTGTATCTATTCCTGTATCTCCATCGCTGAAGAACACAGGACGTAATTACGTTTACCAAATTGACAAGTAGTAAAGATTGAAGCCGAAGCTCCACTCCCTCTACATATTCTGCGCACCGGTTAAAACCGACACACAGCGCACAATTCAATCTTCCCTCTTCCTTCCTGTCTGAACCGTCCGGCAATCACTCCACATGCAGGCTTGGCACCATACTTGCTTCATCGCTTTCACCGCCTTTCAGGCAGGACCAACATTGTAAAAGAACTCGTAACGCGGAGATAAAAAAACCGATCGGAATCTGCTCTCTCAAGCTTGCTACTCTCGTAGTGTTCCCGATCGACTTGCTGTCTCTCGCGTGCCCTCCCTTCGGAGCGGCGGGCGGAACCTACTCAAAATTTCATTTTCCGCAAGATCTTTCTGCATCAAATTACAACTTTTTTACCACCCCCTTCACAACCCCCTGATTTACAAGGGAAAGACCAAATCATTTTTTTGATCATCCACGGCCAAAAATGCGCCAATCTGAACCAGCGATCATTCAAAATTCAGAAACGGGTATTTAAAGCACCGCCAAAAGCAACGACAAGAACGATCTAACATAGCCACTTTTAATGAAGTTTTTTCATTCCTTGATCCTTGGCTGTGAGCTGCATGATCGCACCCGACTGACTCCTCGCCCATCTCGACAATCGCCCATCTGTTTTGCTACTCGGCATAAAGAAACGGACATCGGTGCAAAAACGTCAAAAAGCCCCGGCCGCAAAATGCAACCGGGGCTTTAAAAGATACGGTAATGACCGCATGGCGAAGATGGCGACCAGGGAGGCCTCCTCTTCAGGGCATGATTACATCATGCCGCCCATACCGCCCATACCACCCATACCGTGGTCGTGACCACCGGCAGCAGGCTCCTCCTTCTCAGGAAGATCTGTAATGAGACACTCCGTGGTCAATAGGAGACCTGAGATAGAGGCTGCATTCTGAAGTGCAGAGCGGGTAACCTTAGTCGGGTCAACCACACCATCAACGATCAGATCGGTGTATTCACCGGAAGCCACGTTGTATCCTTCGTTACCGCCAGCATTTTTAACATGCTCAACAATGAGAGCACCTTCCAGTCCAGCGTTGGCAGCCAACTGACGAAGCGGAGCTTCGACGGCGCGAGACACGATCTCAGCACCCGTTGCCTCGTCACCATCGAGCTCAAGAGCTCCGATGTTGGCTTGGGCACGGATAAGAGCGGTTCCACCTCCGGGAACGATACCTTCTTCAACAGCGGCGCGTGTTGCGTGAAGGGCGTCCTCGACACGGGCTTTTTTCTCCTTCATCTCAGTCTCGGTAGCAGCACCGACGTTGATGACGGCAACACCACCCGCAAGCTTGGCAAGACGCTCTTGAAGCTTCTCGCGATCGTAGTCGGACGTGGTGTCCTCGATCTGGCGGCGGATTTGGTTGACGCGACCTGTGATCGCCTCGCTGGTTCCCTCACCTTCAACGATGGTGGTGGAGTCTTTGGTGATTGTGACACGCTTGGCTGAACCGAGGTCCTCGAGTTCAACATTTTCAAGCTTAATACCAAGGTCCTCTGTGATAACCTTACCTCCGGTGAGAACAGCAAGATCTTCAAGCATCGCCTTACGGCGGTCACCGAAGCCAGGAGCTTTCACAGCAGCAATATTCAGCGTTCCGCGAAGCTTGTTCACAACAAGCGCGGCAAGAGCTTCACCCTCCACATCTTCAGCGATGATCAAGAGAGGCTTACCTGTCTTAGCAGCCTTTTCGAGAAGTGGCAGCAGATCCTTGAGGTTGCTGATCTTCTTCTCATTGATGAGAATAAGAGCTCCATCGAGAGAAGCTTCCATAGCTTCCGCATCAGTGACGAAATAAGGGCTGAGGTAGCCTTTGTCGAACTGCATTCCCTCGACCACATCGAGGTTTGTTTCAATTCCCTTGGCTTCTTCAACGGTAATCGTGCCGTCTTTACCTACCTTGTCCATGGCCTCGGCAATGATGCCGCCGATTTCCTTGTCCCAGTTAGCTGAAACGGTAGCCACCTGAGCAATTTCGTTGGTGTCGGACACCTCCTTGGAGATTTCACCCAATTGGGCAACAAGAGCTTGCGTCGCCTTAAGAATACCACGCTGCAAGGAAATAGGATTCGCTCCGGCAGTCACGTTACGCAGACCTTCTTTATAAATCGCTTCGGCAAGTACCGTAGCTGTGGTTGTTCCGTCACCGGCAATGTCGGATGTCTTGCTGGACACTTCACGGATGAGCTGGGCTCCCATGTTTTCATAGGGGTCTTCCAGCTCAATTTCCTTGGCGACAGAAACGCCGTCCTTGGTGATGGTTGGAGAGCCGAACTTCTTGTCAAGAATGACGTTACGTCCTGCAGGTCCGAGCGTAGCCTTGACAGCAGCGGCAAGTTTTTCCACTCCGCGCATCAGCGATTGGCGAGCAGACTCGTCGAATTGTAATTGTTTGGGCATAATAAGTTATTGGTTAATCGTTGTTTGTTTATTGGATTATCTAAAGATCCGAAACATCCATTGAACGCAGCACTTAGGCTACGATCCCGAGGATGTCGGACTCAGAAAGAATCAGAAGGTCTTCACCGTCAATTTTGACTTCGGTTCCTCCGTATTTGGAAATGAGCACTTTGTCACCGACCTTGACAGAAAACTCGATGGTGTTGCCATCTTCGTCTTTGCCGCCGAGTCCAAGGGACACGACTTCGGCTTCTTGTGGTTTTTCCTGGGCGGTATCCGGAAGGACGATTCCTCCGGCACTAATTTCTTCGGCTTGAAGGCGCTTTACGAGAACGCGCTGTCCGAGTGGTGTAATGGTTGACATAGTTCTTATTCTGTTTGTTTTTCGTTGGTTTGATTGGCCCCTTCCATGGTTTTCAATGAAAGGGGCCGAGATTGGATTCATAGAAAAGCCCCCTCACGAAACAGCAGTTCGCCAGGGAGCCTTGTTTGGGATTTAGTCTTCGACGACTTCAGCGTCGACCACCTTTCCTTTGGCCTGTTTTGGCTCGGATGATTTTTCACCAGTATCTGCTGCAGTCGCATCAGGGGCTGGCGCAGCTCCGGCACCACCAGCAGCGGCACCTGCGGCTTGAGCCGCCTGAGCAAGTTCCTGAAGGGAGGCCTCCAAGTCCGCAGTAGCGGATTTGATACCATCGAGGTCATCAGCCTTAAGAGCAGCCTTAACGGCTTCAATCTTGGATTCGATACCCGACTTGATCTCTGCCGGCAATTGCTCACCAAGCTCACCTATTTGCTTCTCGACCTGATTCACCAGGTTTTCGGCATTGTTCTTGGTTTCCACAGCTTCGGCGCGCTTGGCGTCTTCTTCAGCATGCTCTTCAGCGTCACGTTTCGCCTTTTCAATTTCATCGTCGGAGAGACCACTTGACCCCTCAATGGAAATTTTCTGCTCTTTGCCGCTATTTTTATCCTTTGCAGACACATGAAGAATGCCGTTTGCATCGATATCAAAGGTCACTTCGATCTGAGGCATACCGCGAGGTGCAGGTTCAATTCCGTCAAGACGGAAGTTTCCGAGCAACTTGTTATCATCAAACATCTTACGCTCGCCCTGGCAGATTCGAATATCCACAGCTGGCTGATTATCAGCAGCCGTTGAAAACGTTTGGGACTTTTTCGCCGGGATGGTGGTATTGCGCTCAATCATGGGAGTGGCAACACTACCCATGGTTTCAATGGAAAGACTCAATGGCGTGACATCGAGCAACAGGACATCGGTCACATCCCCTTGCAAGACACCACCCTGAATGGAGGCTCCAATAGCAACCACCTCGTCCGGGTTAACCCCTTTGTGAGGAGCTTTACCGGCCAATTCTCCAGCCACTTCCTGCACCTTAGGCATCCGGGTCATTCCCCCAACAAGCACCAACTCATCAATCTCGCTGGCGGAAACACCAGCCTCACTGAGGCAGTCAATTACCGGCTTTTTAGTCCGATCGAACAATCCATCGGTGACCTGCTCGAGCTTGGCACGAGTGAGCGTGCTTTGGATATGCTTAGGACCAGTCTGGTCCGCAGTGATGAATGGCAGATTAATGTCGTAACTCTGTGAGGAGCTCAATGCGATTTTTGCCTTTTCAGCTTCTTCTCGAATCCGCTGCAAAGCATCCGGCTGACCACTGAGATCAACTCCCTCTGCGGCTTTAAACTCCTGGACGATCCAGTTAATGATGGCCTTATCCCAATCATCACCTCCGAGTTGGGTGTCACCATCGGTTGCAAGCACTTCGAATACACCGTCGCCAATCTCGAGCACCGAGATATCGAAGGTTCCACCACCGAGGTCATACACGGCGATTTTTTCATCCGACTTCTTATCCAAACCATAGGCCAATGAGGCTGCCGTCGGCTCGTTGATGATCCGGCGCACCTTGAGTCCTGCGATTTCACCCGCAGCCTTGGTTGCGTTACGCTGGGAATCGTTAAAATAAGCGGGAACGGTAATCACAGCCTCGGTAATGGTTTCTCCGAGCTTGGCTTCCGCATCCGATTTTAATTTACCCAGAATCATCGCCGAGATTTCCTGGGGTGAATACACCTTGGTTTCACCTCCCACCTCGACTTCGATGTGAGCATCACCACTTTCCGCCTCTACCACCTTGTAAGGAAGCTGCTTATCATCCTCGCTAAGCTCGGAAAACTTACGCCCGATCAAACGCTTAGCTGAGAAGATGGTGTTTTTGGGGTTGGTGACAGCCTGACGCTTAGCGGCCTGACCAACAAGTCGCTCACCGCTTTTTGTAAATGCTACAACAGATGGAGTGGTGCGGGCACCCTCCGAGTTTTCAAGAACATTGGGTTCCCCCCCCTCCATCACAGCCATGCAGGAGTTTGTGGTTCCAAGGTCAATTCCGAGTATCTTTGCCATAATCTTAAGTTGTTTGGTTGCTTGAGTTCATTTGAGGCCATTTATTCCGGCCTCTTGATTTTTAAAATAGGTCAATCGCCACGTAGGCGCTCCGCCTAAGCTATTGCAAACGCCATGCCAGCCCCTCTAAAACAGACCAGAAAAACACACAACCCGCTGAACAACAACAACTTAAGAAAACAAAGCGAATCTAAAGATCCTACAGAAAACCTAAAATGAGACAGATTGACACGGACAGCAGCGCATCAACATGAGACAAGATGTCTCAGTGCGCCAATAAGCACCCCACGATGGCACCTTCCTTGATCAAATATCGGAACCAGCATCCTTGGCCATATCCAGACGTTTGGATACATTGGGGATTTCCGAAACCTTGGGCATCTCCGTATCGCTCAACTCCGTTGGGGACACTTCAACCCAGCGCTTTTGTTTTTCATCATACAAATCTGGAGCCGCCGATCGATGATAATGGCGCAGCTTCGCTTTGAACGGAGACCGTCCTCTTTCTCTCTTCTCTAGCATATACTTACCCTGTGTGTTTCATTACCTCTCCCCCGACAAATGATTTTGTCCGAAAACTCGTTCATTCCACCAAGAGGGAGGCGTCACAACCGTAAATGCAGCCAGAACAAAAAGCAATATCATTTTCCACAGCTCGAGAAAGAACCGTCACCCGGCATCAGCTTAAATCAGTATTTAGCATGATAGGCAGACGCAACGAGGGGCGTGGAATCACTCCACACCCCTCGTCTATAAAATAAACAATAAAATGTTCAGCTCTGTCTACTTGGCGTATTCAACAGGAGCAGGAACATCGTTAAACTGAGGCATTGGGCGCAACTCGGGTGGCTTTTCTTCACCGGTACAGCAACCGCAAGAGGAAAGAGCAACACCGCCGGCAACAGCGGACAACATGACAAGGATACGTAGTGCTTTCATAATAGTGTTCTAAGACGCCTTTGTATTGGCCAATTTCCTACCAAATGACAAGAAAAAAGGACGAACCACACGAAGATGGTCCGTCCTTGACTCAAATTTGAGTTAATCCACTTACTTGGCAGGAACTTCCTGAACAGGAGGAACCGTGGTCTCAGGCTGGGAACCACATGATGCACTGAATGCAACACCAAGGGCAGCGGCAAGAATAATAGCAATTTTCATATTGATATAATTGGTTGTTTGGTTTGGTCCAGGTAGTCTGAACATAACAGACTACCCAAATTTTAGTTAGAAGGTAGTTCTAATTACTTAGCTGGAGCAACGTAAGTTGCAGGAGGCTCCTCATTCTGGTTACAGCAGGAAGCACTAACCATCACACCACAAGCTGCAGCGGCAATCGCGAGCAATTTAATCATTTTCATGGGACTATCTATTTGTTGTTTCTAATTTGAATAGGTTAAACGGGAACTAACGAGTTCACCGTAACGACAGTAACCAATCTATGAGTCGTCCCATATAAATGCAAGCTAGAAAAAGAAAAATATCATTATCGCTTTTCTATCGCGATCACTGTAATATCATCCATTTGAGGTTCTGCCCCAGCAAAAGAAGAAACAGCCTGTTTGATAGAATCCACAACCGCTTCAGCTCCCATGGGAGCCGACTTCATAAACTCACTTTCGAGTCGATCGGCACCAAATTCATTTTCATGTTTATCGACAGCCTCACAGACTCCATCAGTATATAACAACAGGCAGTCCCCGGATTCCATTTGCAGGGAGAGATCCTTGGTCACACGTTCGAACACAGCACCTTCATCGATCCCAATCGCTAGACCGGGAGGTTTGATCACCTCGATATTTCGAATATTGCTACGGAACATCAAAGGAGCATCATGCCCCGCACGGGCCATACACACATTGCCACTGGTTTTATCCAGAATGACATACGCCAGGCTAACGAACATGTCTTCACGCACATCCGGGAAAAGGTTACGATTGACCTGGGCCAAAGCCTCTGCCGGACTGCTCGTATTCTGGGATGTCATTCGGAGCACACTGCGGCACATCGCCATCAACAATCCGGCGGGCACTCCTTTTCCGGTAACATCGGCGATCACGATGCCTGCCCTGTCATTCGGCAGATCGATATAGTCAAAGTAGTCACCACTGATCATACGCGCTGGCGTATTGCTACCACTAACCCGATAGCCGGAAATTTTCGGTTCCTTGGAGGGTAAGAGAACATGCTGAACATCACGAGCCGTCCTAATCTCATCATCCAGCTTACGCTTTTCTGCAAGCTCCTGATGAATCATGGCATTCCCCATCGCAAATGCCGACTGCTCAGAAACCGAACGAAACACTTCAAAATCATTCTGCGAAAACCCTCCATGCTCCAGTCTCCGCACAACAGCAACCACACCGAGATCGCGCCCCCCATGTTTTAGCGGTGACAATAAGGCGGATACGTCTTCGTCATAACGAACAAAAGCATCCCGAAACGCCTCGTGATTTTTCACGTTGCTCACATGCATACACTCGCCTGTCGCCAGAGCCGCCCCCAATACTCCCTCATCAACCGACACCTTGGTCAGCCTGACGTAACTGTCCATGGCGCGCGGATCCTTCTGGGCTCGGTGCCGAATCTCGACTGGAACCCCTACCAATGGGGGGCAATCCTTCGAAATGTATTTGGGAAGGAGACTCTTGCGGTCATCACTCAAGAGATACAAGCCTCCACCATCGGCGTTTAATACCTTGCTAAACCCGTCCACAATCTCCTTGTGCAACTGATTGCGGGTAATATCCCTCTCGATGGCTAAGCCAAGGTGATGAAGAAAGTCAAACATCCTCATCTCTTCACCAAGGATCTCCTCTTTTTCTTTCTTGATCGCCTCCAAACGCAGGGCGGTCTTCCGCAAAGCCAACAAACAAATCACGAACAACAATGCGGCAATCGCGATCATCACTGCCAGCAAGTCTGGACCTACTAACAATAGTAAGGGAAAATCATCAGCTATCCACACCATTTCATCTCCCTTTTCTAAATCTAAAAATAGGGAAGTGCACTCACTTCCCTTGCTCACTTTTGGCTTTCACCTCGGCCTCTAAAAAATCCAGAACGGTGCCAAACTTTTCGTTGTTACGCTCATCAGCCTCAACCAGCTTTCTATGGGCCTCCAAAACCTCAGGTGCGTTAGCCGGCTTTCGCTCTTCTTCGGCATAAGGCTTCAAATGACTCCTTACGTGTTCCAAGCGGTGACGCCAAGCAGCATCCTCTGGTTCAATCGACATCAAGACATCCAAGCCCAGATCCTCCAGAGATTTTCGATTTTTTTCTCCGGGTTCAGCGATCTGGAGGGTGCCCCGGGGACGCTTCATCAAACGCATTGCCAAGCCGGCCAAGGTCCCCATAAATGTGGAGTCCATCCCTGTGCAGGCTGAAAGATCGACCACTACACAAAGCACCCCGTTATCAATCTCTGTATCACACCACTTTTTTAGCAAAGGGCTATTCAAGAATGATCCTTTACCCTCGCAACGGATCCATGAGAATTCGATCTCGCGATAGGTTAAAATTGGGTTTTCAGCGCTCACTCCGAGTAACGAGGTTTAAAAAGGGTCGATGCGCCCGAGAGTAGACTTTCTTTGCGTTCAGGTCAATCCCACAGAAGAGTTATTTTCACTTCATTTATCCAGATTTCACCACTCCAAATTAAAGCAATCATTAGAGGCATATCCGAAAGTGATTTCCTGAAGCTTTTTCGCTCTCAAGTGAACCTCTCTCCAGGATGAAGACAAAAAATTGGCGGGCCACCGAAGCAACCCGCCAATTGTTTAAAGTATTGAACTCAAGCGAAATTAACGTGAGTAAAGTTCGACCACGAGCTGGACGTTGACTTGAGCGTCCATATCGTCGTTTTCAGGTGTCCGGGCGATACGTCCGGTCATGGTAGCACGGTCGAGTGTCAACCATTCCTTCAGCGGCACAGCC
Source organism: Oceaniferula marina (assembly GCF_013391475.1). Taxonomy (NCBI): domain Bacteria; kingdom Pseudomonadati; phylum Verrucomicrobiota; class Verrucomicrobiia; order Verrucomicrobiales; family Verrucomicrobiaceae; genus Oceaniferula; species Oceaniferula marina. Next base: position 10,610 of record NZ_JACBAZ010000010.1, read on the forward strand.
TGGGTAAGGTCCATGTAACGCAGTCCAAGCTGCTGTGAGCTTGGTTTGTCCTGCACGCTGATGACGTCACCGGGTTTGCACTGGTAGCTGGCGATGTCCACCCGCGTACCGTTCACTTGAATGTGACCGTGGTTCACCATTTGACGAGATGCGGAGCGAGTGTTGCCCAATCCGAGACGGTAGCAAACGTTGTCGAGACGAAGCTCAAGAATCTGAAGCAACAGGTCACCGGTAATGCCGCGACGACGGGAGGCTTCCGCGTAGTAGGAACGGAACTGCTTCTCGAGCACACCGTATTGGAAACGAAGCTTCTGCTTCTCACCAAGCGCAACGGCGTAGTCAGATTTCTTACGGCGTCCTGCACGCACACCGTGCTGCCCGGGAGGGAAGCTACGACGTTCAAGCGCCTTGGAAGGTCCGAATAATGCAACACCGAAACGGCGGCTGATTTTATCTTTGGGGCCAGTATAACGAGCCATAGTAGTATTAAAAAGTTAAAGGTTGAAAAAGAATGGATAAATTACACACGGCGAGCCTTCTTCGGGCGGCAACCGTTGTGCGGGATAGGAGTAACGTCCTTGATCGCGGAGATCTGGATACCAAGTCCCTGCACGGCACGCACAGCGGACTCACGACCGGACCCCGGTCCCTTGACGCGGACTTCCGCTTCTTTCAATCCATGACTCATGGCCTGACGGCATGCATCCTGGGAAACGACCTGCGCAGCATAGGCTGTGCTCTTACGAGATCCCTTGAAGCCCATTTTACCAGCGCTGGACCAGCCGATGGCATTACCATTGACATCAGTCACGCTGACCAAGGTGTTATTGAAGGTGGCGGTGACATGCACCACACCTGTGTGGACGTTCTTGCTCTTCTTGGCTTTGTGAATCCGAACACTCTCTTCGTCTTCACCCATGAGTTCGGCGAAAATATCGCGCTTTTTCTCGGGGGCCTTGGGAGCTTCTTCTTCAGCTGTTTCCGTTGCCTCGGCAGTTTCTGGAGCTTCAGCGGCAGGAGTTTCGGCAGCTGGAGTTTCAACCGGAGTCTCAACTTCTTCAGCAGCCACGTCTTTGATTTCTTCTTCAGACATAATGAAAAATAATTAGGTTAATGATTCTGCGGTTTAGCAAATTACTTCTTCGCTCCGACAGTGCGCTTCTTACCCTTGCGGGTCCGGGCGTTGGTGCTGGTGCGTTGACCGCGAACCGGCAGACCGACACGGTGACGGATGCCACGGTAACAGTTAATAGCAGAGAGGCGTTTCATTGCCGCCTGCTTTTCACGACGAAGATCACCTTCGATGAGAATACCTTCAGAGGTAATCACCTGGGCAATTTTCACAAGTTGCTCTTCAGAGAGCTGACCGGTGCGGATGTCAGGATCCACTCCTGCCTGCTCGAGGATGCGCTTGGAGGTCTGACGACCAACGCCATAAATGTAGGGAAGAGAAGCTTCAATGCGCTTCTCATTTGGAATTTCGATACCGAATATACGTGCCATATCCTAATTGGTTGGATTGTTTTACTGGTTGGTTGGCGCGCTCATACCGGAAGATTTCCTCATGTATGATAGGCCCATCCGGGCATTCCTGCGCGCCGCGCGGGAGGGGGTAGTTAGCAGAATTCCAGCGACTGGCAAGCAGAATTGAACGTTTCCACCCGAATTCTGTCTTTTTTTTTTACTCTCGGCCCGAACAAGTCAAACATTCCTGATTGTCGGGATAAGTGAAGTGGCCGCCTTAGCAGAGCATCACAGCACTGCTTTTTCGCTGGCGAGAATATCATCGAGGCTTTGGCGGGGACGAACCACCTTGGCATCCGATCCATCGACGAGGATTTCCACCGGCAGCCCCCGTGAGTTATAATTCGACGCCATCACAAACCCGTAGGCTCCGGCACTCATCAAGGCAATCGCCTCACCCGGCGAGAAGTCCGGCAAATCGGCATTCTGGCAGAAGAAGTCACCTGTTTCACAAATCGGGCCAACCACATCCACTTGGGTCATCGCGGCATCGCGCGGCTCGTTCAAGGGGACAATATCATGATGCCCTTGGTAGAGGGCCGGGCGGATCAAGTCGTTCATACCAGCATCCACGATCCGGAAGGTCTTGGCGCTTCCCTTTTTCTCGTAGAGACAGCGGGTCAGCATCACGCCGGCATTACCCACGATATAACGGCCAGGTTCGACCAGAATCTTCAACCCGGTCTTTTCAAGGGTCGGCAGCACACCAGCGACGTATTGCTCAATGGTCAAGGGTTTGTGTTCCTCCTCCTGGGCAGCCCACCACTCGGGTTTGCCAGATTCGAGGGCTGGATCATAAACGATTCCGACACCGCCACCGATCGAGAAAAATTCAATGCCATAGGCGCTCTTCAGAGAAAGTGCCAGAGGAGTCACCTTCTCAACAGCCTCAACAAATGGCTGCAAGGAAGTCAACTGGGAGCCAATATGCATCTGCAATCCTTTCAGGGTCACATGAGGCAAGGATGCAGCACGATCATAGGCCGCTTCAATACCAACAAAATCCACCCCGAACTTATTCTCAGACTTGCCGGTGGAAATATACTTATGGGTTTTGGCATCTACATTCGGATTCACCCGGAAGGCGACCGGGGCCTTCACCCCCATCTCTCCAGCCACCTGATTAATAAATGCCACTTCTTCCTCACTCTCAGCATTAAAGCAATAGATCCCCTGCTGCAACGCATATTCAATTTCCTCACGGGTCTTGCCCACACCAGCAAAAGTGCACTTCCCGGCATCCCCCCCCGCTTCGATCACCCGGCGCAATTCTCCACCCGAGACGATATCAAACCCGCTCCCCTCCTCCACCAATAGTTTCAGCACGGAAAGGTTCGAATTGGCTTTGACGGCATACTCAATGCCGTGGTTCACGCCCGCCATCGCCTGATCGAGGCGGCGGTAGTGATCCCGGATTGTATTCGCGCTATAAACATAAGCTGGCGTTCCATGAACATCGGCGACTTGATTCAAATCGACCTCCTCGCAATGCAGTGAACCATTCTGGTAATGAAATGAGTGCATGCCGCACCCTATGGCCCATTCCCCTCGAAATTGCAAGCCTCACAGCCGGGGATTTCCCTGTAGCCATGTCATGCACATTCTCAGATACTCTCGTCCCCACAGAGGTATGCCACCATGTCGAGACTCTTTGGCCCGGGCAACGGACTCAACTCCATCTGGTTCATGACATAGGCAAACGACAGACCCGATTCCGGATCGGCATAGGCATGACTCCCCCCCGCACCGGGGTGACCAAAGCCCTGAGGGGAACGTCCGTAATGCATCCGTTCCTTACTCCCCTCCTCATTCATAGGGTCCATCTGAAAACCACAGGAAAAAGCCGTTCTCGTCTGCAGTATGCGGTCAAAACCACAGGCCTGCATCCCTCGGATCCAGCCTAATACCTGAGGAGAGAAAAAAGAAATCGCCCCGCATGCCGCCTGATAAAATTGCGCAACCGCTGCGGCCGTTCCAATGCCGCCCATCGCGGGTAGCGCGGCCTGCCTCGCCCGCATTTCATTCATCTCACGAACGGAATTCAGCCCACGCGGAGAAAAAAACGACCGGCTCACCAGCGACTGCTTCCGATGCAGTTCACGGTAAAAACCACTCTCCAAATCCCCCTTGTCCATTTTGCCAGGGTAGAGAACCGCAACCCTGCCAAACTCACTGAGCGGCAAGCCAATCCAAGCATCGAGCCCCAGTGGGTCGGCAATCTCAGTCCGCCAGACTTCACCCAAGGAGCATCCGGACATCCGACGCACCATTTCTTCAAGCAAAAAACCAAAGGTTCTCGGATGGTAGCCATGCCCACCTTCTTCAAGACTCCAGTTCGGAGTCTGCTTTTCAATCGATGCAATCACCGCTTCATGATCCCACACCTCAGCCACCACATCCAATGCCGCCACCCCGAGTTGATGCGACATCATCTGTGCGATCGTCCCCTGAGGAACGGGAAACTCCGGCCAAATACTACCCACCTCATCCTCGGGCTCCACCCCCAACTCATCCATCAGCATCAACATCGTAGCTGAAGCCAAGCCCTTGGTCATCGAATAAAAAGGCACCAGCGTCTCTTTTGTCCACGGCCTTTCCTGCTGCCGTTCACACCATCCGTCAGCCATCGAAACCAGTTCCTGCCCCTTCTGCCAGACACTGACCGAGGCCCCTAGTTCACCGCGTTCTCTGAAATTTCTCTCAAATCGCTCTTTTAATCCTTCCTTCGTCCACATACAAGATGCACGCACCCATAACCAGAAAGCACTCATTTGAAAACCCAAACTTCAAACTGCGCCCGGTCACCGGAACCCAACGAGTTCATGCCGGACGATTATTTCCGCCGCTATTCCCCAGCAGATATTTTTGGAAATGCGCACCCATTGGAAATCGATCTCGGCTGTGGCGATGGCAAATTCCTCTTGGAAATGGCCGAACACTACCCCGAGCGCAACTTCATCGGTGTGGAGCGTCTGCTTGGCAGGGTGCGCGGAGTCTGCCGCCAAATCGAAGAACGCAAGCTGAGCAATGCCAAAGTCCTCAGACTCGAAAGCCAGTACACACTGGAATGGCTACTCGAACCAGGTTCAGTATCCCGCCTTCACCTGCTCTGCCCGGACCCTTGGCCAAAAGCCCGTCACCACAAACGCAGGCTGGTTCAAGAACCATTCCTCACCGCCCTGCACCAAGCCCTGGCCTCCGATGGGGAGTTTTTATTTAAAACCGACCACCCTGATTACTACGAATGGGTGTGTGAGGAAATGGATCAATTCAATCAGAACACCACCCGCTACCTCCCGCTCGATTGGCCGGAACCACCTTCTGACCATGCCCTGTTCTACCCCAAGACCGATTTCCAACTTCATTGGGAGTCCCAAGGGAAAAAGATCCACCGCTTGCGCTACAGAGTGAACGGCAAGACTGCCAATTAGAGAAAACAAGGAAGTCTCCCGCTTGGCATCGGCGGAGGATTGAGGCCAATCCTCCCTAGCTATCATGCGAAAAACGGCGCAGAGACTAAACCCTGCGCCGTTGAAAATTGCTTACTGACTTGGTCCGATTACTTGAGGAAATTCGAAGGAATCAACTTCAAGACCTTCGGGCTGGCCCCCTTCGCCGGAACCCCCTGCTCGGGACCGTCAGGACCTGTGCTGAAGATCAACACCTTCTTACCCCGCACATATTCATCACCCGTTTTGAAGGGATGCTCGATTTCACCATCGAGATCATAGTCCAAGGAAAAATAATAGCGCTCTCCCCAGGCATCAAATAATTGGGCAACACCGTTGGTTTTATCGATATTCATACCGTCCCGGTAATTATCCTCATTGGAACCTTTCGGCTCACCCAAATTGAAAAACTCCATTTGCTTTGGGTTCAAATCTTCGTCCAAGCCTGCCAGAACCGCCATAAATTCATCGTTGGTCACCTTGTCGTTATCCCCACCTTCGATTTCCATGTCACCGTTCGGAGCATCCGCTCCTGCGTATGGCAGGTAAGAATATTCATTCTCAAAACGGTCCACCGCCATTTCGAGCGATGTGCATACATTGGTAGCCGTCACCACCTTGGCTTTTACCAGAGCTTTGACAATCTGGGGAGCGGCCAACACCGCGAGGGCTGCAATAATGGCAATCACCACCAAGAGTTCGACAAGAGTGAAGCCTTTGACTTGTTTTCCGGTTCTTTTCATCGTGTATAATTAAGATAATATTTAGCAGGTCGTAAGAGCCATTCAGCAAACTTACTCATCCTGCGGTTCACTTAGACAGAATTTGATAATCTGTGCAACTATAGATTCAAGTAAGACATTACAATGGACATACATACTTAACCCTGATCATCAGCATATCAAGTGAAACAGTTCGTAAGACCAAAATAATACCGAAATAATCTGTCAATCTCCACCAATTCACAACAGCATGTCCTTATGAAAGACTTAAAAAAGCGTATTCTCACGCTGATGAGTTCCTCCGATTTCAAGCCCTTGAACAAATCCGAGTTTGCCAGAACACTTGGAATTTCTTCAAACCACCGGGCTGCCCTGCGAGCCGAGCTGATTAAACTCGAAAACAAAGGTGATATCGTGCGGGGAAAAAAGGGACGGTTTAGCCTGAGGGCCAAATCGAAGAAAGGATCATCTGGCACCGGCTCTCTTCTGGTGGGGACCCTTCGCTTCCAACAGAGCGGACATGCCTGGTTCTACCCTGATGCCAACGATGCCACCAATGAGGCGGCCGGCATGGACTTGCAGAAATACTCCCGTGTTTTTATCCCCTCGACCAAAACATCCACTGCCATGAATGGCGATCAGGTTACCGTGCGCATCGATCGCATTGGTCCGCCGGATTGGACCAAACATCGGAAAAACCGCCAAGCCGGAGGAAAAAAACCGGATGACGAAGCCGCCGGGTACGTCACCAAGGTGATCAAACGTGGTATGGCCCGCATCGTCGGCACCTACTTCCACCACGGCAAATTCTCCCATGTCCAACCCAACGATGTAAAAATCCCCGATGTCAACATCGACCGTCAGGCCCAACTTCCGGATCCCAAACCGAAACCTGGCCAGATCGTCGCCGTAGAACTCACTCGCTGGGACAATCCGAACTCCACCCCCATGGGGCGGGTCACGGAGGTCCTTGGCTGGCCCGACACCCCGGGAATCGACATGCTCGCCATCGTTCACAAACTCGGACTGCGCTCCGAGTTCCCCGACGATGTTCTGGCCCAGGCCAAAGGGTTTGGTGATCGGGTGAGCGAAAAAGACATCCGTGGACGGGACGACTGGCGTGAGCTTCCGGTCATCACCATTGACCCTCACGATGCCAAGGACTTCGACGATGCCATCAGCGTGCAGCAACTCAAAAGCGGCGACTGGCAACTCGCCGTACACATCGCCGATGTGTCTCACTACGTCAAACCGGGGACCCCGCTCGATAAAGAAGCCCGGGCCCGCGGCAACTCCACCTACATGGCCGACCGAGTCCTGCCCATGATCCCGCGCGAGCTTTCCAACCACCTCTGCTCATTGATGCCTGATGTCGACCGCCTCACCCAGTGCTGCCTAATGCGCGTGGCTCAGGACGGAAAAATCAAATCCGCCAAATTTACCCGGGCCGTCATCAACTCTGGTCGGAGGTTCACCTACGAAGAAGCCCAGGACATCCTGATGGAGTCGGACAAAGTTCTCGCCCAACGCTTCCCCGACGAAGAAAAAGAGATTGTGCACATGATGCGGCAAGCCTGGAAACTGGCCTCCATCCTGCGCAAGCGCCGCTTCGATCAGGGAGCGCTCGATCTCGACATGCCCGAAGTTCGGGTCACCCTCGATGACACAGGAAAGCCGACGGGTATTGAACGTAGTGACTACAACGAATCCCACCAACTGATCGAAGAGTTCATGCTGGTCGCCAATGAAGCCGCCGCAAAACTACTCAAAAACCGATCGCAAACCACGATCTACCGGGTCCACGAAGACCCCGACCCCGACAGGCTCAATGAGTATGCCGAACTCGCCCGCCTGCATGGCTACCAACCAGGCGACCTCACGAACAAAAAACACATTCAGGAACTACTCGACAAAGCCAAGGGCACAATCGAGGAGCCTGCGATCAAAATCGGCTTGCTGAAATCCCTCAAACGGGCGGCCTACCACCATGACCCGCTCGGCCACTACGGACTGTCCAAAGCGGACTACTGCCACTTCACCTCCCCGATCCGCCGCTATGCCGACCTCATTGTGCACCGGGCCCTGCAACGTCACCTCGGCAACCCGCCGGAAACCATCGACAAAACACCGCCCCCGGGAGAAGCCGCCCAAATCGCTGTGCATATATCCGATACCGAACGCAACAGTGCGGAAGCAGAAAATGAATCACGCCGACTCAAAATGCTACAGTATCTGCACATTTGTTCCCGTGAGGAAAACCCACCGACCTTTACAGCGGTGGTCACCGAAGTCCGCCATTTCGGTCTCTTTATCGAGGCCACCGACATCATGACCAAGGGCATGATCAAAACCGAAGATTTCCCCGATGCCGACCGCTCGGAGTGGCTCTACGATCCCACCCTGCTGAAATACTCCGGACCCCGCGGCCAGGAACTGGGCATCGGTCAACAACACCAAGTGCAAGTCGCCCACGTCGATATGGAACTCCAGCGGGTTGACTTTAGGATTGTTGACAGTTAATCATCTGTCTCAAACACTGCCATGCCCAAGAACACAGACCCATCCGCCAGCGAGCGTGAAAAAAATAAATTTCACAAACTTCTCCAAGAAACGCTCGATTCCAAAGAGTTCGCTTCTGAAGAAGAACTCAATGCTTATCTCGAAGAACATTTCACAGGACGTCAGATCTCTGAAATCTTAGACGAGCAGGAACCAGACAACTCACCCCGAGGCAAGGCTGAAGCCAAACTCGACCTCATTGACCCATACAATGCTGAGGCAAGCAACCGTCGCCATGCCATCGCAGCAACCAAGCTCGATCCAACCTGTATTGAGGCATGGGTTAGTCTGGCCGATACCTATCAATCGGAAATCAAGGCCGAAGCGGCCTACCGAAAAGCCATCGAGCTGGGGGAACTAGAATTTGAGAGCTTCATCAAAGAGAGCCTGAGCATCTCTGATAAAAATGACCCCGAGGAAAAAAGTTGGCTCTGGGGCCATCATGCGGCACGCCCATTTCTTATGGCACTTCAGGGACTCGCCGATATCTACGAATCTCAAGATTTCTACGATGAAGCAATCGACATGTATGAACATATACTCCGCCTGAACGGAAACGATAACCAAGGGGTTCGATATATCCTTCTGCCGATGTATTTCATCCATGAGACGGAAGAAAAAATCGAGAGCCTGTTATCAAGCTACCCGAATGAATGTTCGCCTCAATGGTTGTTTAGCAAAGCACTCTACACCTTCCAGAAAACATACACCGAACAAACCGAAGGTGGAAGCTGGCAATTCGAAGAACCCGAAGACCTCGAAAACGTCAACGACATGATTCTACTGCCACAACTTCCAAAAGCATTTCATGAAGCCAATGCGCTGCTCAAGCAGGCAATGGAGTCCAATGGCATGGTCCCGCTCTTCCTTTGTGACATGCGCTGTTCTTATTTTTCGTCCGCTGACTCCTGTCAAGTAGGCGGCGCTGATGAAGCCTTCATGGTGGCTCAAACCACCGGGATATTGTGGGCTCTCGACCCTCTAGCCAACCTATGGCTTCAGGAAAGCTGCTTTGGTCCCCTTCACAGAGAGCTTTTAGCCAAAGACCTCCAAGAGCATTACCATCATGTGGCTGAACTCGATAAAATGCTCGACCAAGTGGAAATTGCAAAAATCGCAAACCAAGAGCTGGCGAGCTCAACGACAACCACAGATCAAATCCGTAAAATAGTCCTCAGTACCATCGCACCTGACGATGACAAGATCATGAGTATCTTTTAGGTGAAGCCATGCGCCCTCTATTCGGGGGTTCACGTCACCTACTCGTCCTCATACTCGGGCACCGGTGGGATCAAATCATCCCTGAGCAAGAGGCGCTCGACCGACAGATCATCGAGCAAATCTTCCGATGTCTGTTGGATCACGGCTGCGTAAGGTGTGATGCGGTCAACCTCGGCGATTGCCGCGTGCACCATCGATGAGATGATATCGGGGTCGAACTTGTCGCGCTCAAACAGATTGGTGATTCGAAACATCAATTGGCTCCGATCCAAGTCATACTCCAGACTCCCGAGGGTGATGCGTTTATTGGCTCGGGCGAGGAGCTCCAACACAACCGGCTCCTGTTCCACCTCGAGGTCCATCAGCGTTTCCCCGACCACGGACAAGGCATTGAGCTGGGGAAATGCCTGGGCATGGAGGTGAACCTGAGTGTGATAGGCTTCGAAAGCGGTCCGTATGACATCGCGGTCTTCGAGGTGCTCATACTGCCAACCTTGCTGGCCAAAGGCGTCCATCACGGACTGGATTTGAATGGATACGGGGCGCATAAGTAAAATCAGTGGGTTATGAGTGACAACAAAAGAAAAGGACTTCCGGGGAGAATACAGAGTGCTCAGTCCTCTGGATCCGGGTCTCCTCCGGGGTCGAGAACAAACTCCAAAATCAAGCTTTGCAGAGAGGCGTAAAACCGATCACGGAAATGGGCCTGCACGACTTCGTCAGGAGTGGATTCGAGCGTATCCAGCTTCTCCAAGCTGTCCAGCCTGTATCGTGACTGGAGTGCCAGGCGTGCTTGGTTCAATGCCCCATACCATGGATCCGCATGTCCGGGGCTAATCAGGACTTTCCCCTCATGCAACCTCCCCTGGTGGACGGCGGCGCTTACCAATGACATCTGGTCATCATAGCTCCTGACTAATTCCGGAACCACCCATTCATCCCATTCGCTCTCGTCATCCATCAATGATGCCAGATGCTCAGCCAACTGCCCCGGCCGACCAATGTCCGAAGCAATCATGCCGAGCACTTCCCAATCGATATCCGTTTCCGGTTCAATGGCCAAGCCTCCTTCCAATGTCGGTATGATCTTCATTCGGGTTTCTCCAGGGTTGCCTTCAACTGCCAGGAATGAAGCTGCTGGACGTAAAATTCAGCCTTCTCACGCTCACCCGACCACACAATCGAGCGACCTTCGCGGTGGACCTGCATCATCAAGGTTGTCGCCTTTTCCTGAGAATAGCCAAAAACCCGTTTGAACACCATCGTCACATAGCCCATCAGATTCACCGGATCATCAAGCACCACCACATTCCATGGCTGCGCTTTTTCCTGCTTGGCTTTAATCCGATCTTTGGTTGTGGGAGTGGGCATGGAAAACAATCTGCGGAGGTGAATCAATCAACTCCGCTGCTATACCACCGGACCGGAACTCTGAAAAGCATGATCCGAAAAAACAAGCGACTCCGTTTTTTCGGTCATCGGTTCATTGATTCTTTTGAGGTGGTTTGGCCTGCCGCCGCGCCTTCTGCTCGGCTTCGATGTTTTTAATCGCCTCACCTGTCCATTCAGCCACCTTGTTCTCCCCAGATAAGCAGCCTTGTTGAACCAAAAACAGATCCGTTTTGACCAGCACCGCTTCAAACATTCGCCTTCCCCCTTTGCTAATGTGGAAAAAACCATGGGTCTGCCCATCGAACACATGTGTCTCACAGACGTTGCCGGCATCGACCATCCTCTTCTGAAACGCATCGATGGTAGGAACCGGGACATGCACATCTTTGGAACCAAAAAAGACAATCGTAGGAGGGAGCCCGTTGACAATGTTATGCAATGGCGAGATCTCCTTCCAATAGGCAGCCACACGTTCATGCCCGTAGCCCTCGGGGCCGTTGTCGTAGACCGGGTTAAACAAGACCAAGCCGTTGGGCTCGCAGGACACCTTCGACTCTGGAGCGCCATCGATTTTCGGGCACATCGCGCAGGCGGCGGCCACATGCCCACCGGCAGAGCCTCCGGCAGCGATGACTTTATCCGGAGAGATCCCGAATTCCTTGGCATGCTCGCGGACATAGCGAATTGCCTCTTTCCCATCTTCAACACATTGCCTGGGCGACGCACGGTGGCTGCGACTGGTCCTATACTGCGCCGAAATCGCCACCATACCCCGCGATGCCAGATACTTACTGAAACCATAGAATTGCGAAGTGCCTCCTGATTTCCATCCCCCACCAAAGAAAAAGATGATACAGGCTCGCTTGTCGGTCTTGCTGTGACCATCCGGTAAAAAGATGTCCAGCTTCAATGGTTTTCCCTGATCCGGCTTGGAAAATACAATCGACTTATCCGGCTTATATCCCAGCGTCCAATTATACCGTTCCACCGCATGCAGAGGCATTGCGACCCAGCAGGCATAAAGGATGACGGCTAGCTTCAGATTGCAGAAGTCTCTTTTTTTCATCATGGGTAATGCGATTCCTCTCAGCGACCGAGCCGTCATGTTCTACTTTTTCTTTTTGCGACTCGATAAGGGGCTCTGCCATTTCTGTTTCAGGCGATCGTAGGATTTCTTTCCGTATTCCTCACCTTCAAAACTTTGGCGAACGGACTCGTGCCATTGTTGAAGCACCCGCTTCATCGTCTCAATCCGCTCGGCACTCTGCTCCGCGAGATTGCTTTTCTCTTTCTGGTCGGTCTCGAGATTATACAGAGCATACGACTTGCCTCCGTTCTGACTCAGCAGCTTAAACTTTCCATCGTGCATCGCCACGGACTTACCAATCATCAGGCTGATTGGTTTGTTCCTCGTTTCCTTCTTCCCTTGAATCATCGGAAGCAAACTCTCTCCGTCGAGGTCACGTTTGGGCTCAGGATAAGTAATCCCAGCTGCATCCAAGACCGTGGGTAGGTAATCACTGGTCACACAAGGCATGCTGGTAACACGCCCCTGCGGAATCGCCTTGGGCCAAACCAACAAGCCGGGCACTCGGACACCCCCTTCATGGAGGCTTCGCTTACGTCCGGTAAAGTCTGCGGCTGATCCATTCTTTCCGTTCGCCTTTCCTTCAGGGCCGTTATCGCTGCAAAACCAAATCATTGTGTTGTCTGCGACCCCTCTCTCCGCGAGATGGGCTCGAAGTCGGCCAATTTGTTCATCCATCGCCGTCACACAGCCGGCGTAATTCCTCTGTTCCAAGGGGTAATCCTTATACATCTCCTGATGCCGGGGCCCCGCTACACAAGGGAGATGCGGAGTGTGGAACCAAACAACCGCGATAAACGGCTTCTTCGACTCCACCGATTGATCGATGAAGGGTAGGACCCGATCCATGATCACACGACTGTCATCTCCATCCAGGTTGTCATTCACTTTTTTCCCTTCGATATCCCAGTAGTGGGTTCCGTAGTGAGTAAATGGCTGTCCCTCACTCAAAGGAGCCCAGCCTAACCTCAAATTCCCTTGCCCAAAATCCTTCGGCTTTTTCATCGGGTCATAGGTGGGAACCTTCGATTCGGTAACAAAACACATTCCGTAGCCATGTTCGCTTGGCGGATTGAAGAGCTTGGTTTCGCCGGGCTTGCCGCGGTTCGCATCTTTCTCCTTGGTCGTCAGCGTCCCTAGATGCCATTTGCCAAAATGCCCGGTCGCATAGCCATACTCCTGAAGGATCTCCGGAAGCGTAATTTCCTCAGGCCTCAGAATCCCGGTATTGGCATAAAAAACACCCGTCCGGTAAGGGTTCCGCCCAGTCAAACAACTTGCCCGAGTCGGAGAACAAACCGCGGAGGCAGAATAAAAACGATCCATGCGCAGCCCTTCTGCCGCCATGCGGTCGAGGTGCGGGGTTTTGATCACTTTGTTTCCATTGTATCCCGTATCGCCCCAGCCAAGATCGTCGGCCATCATCAGGATAATGTTAGGTTTTTCTTGAGCCCAAACGGACAACGAGCCCAAAGCGACTACAGAAAGCCCGATCAATGTGTATTTTATCATATGAATGTATCTGTTCACTGTATCCCGGTCACCCGGATCAGCTTTGTTTCTTGCTGTGCAGACTCAGCAAAAAAGGAAAACGATGATTTTACAATCTGCCATGATGGACTGCCATCGGATGTCTAAATAGATGACGATCTTTATCTCATCGTAGACTCTTCCATACGTATTCCGTCGAAGCCCTTTTGCAGTATTTCAGACATTTAAAAGTAGTTTCCTTATTCCGAGAGTTCCTTGTTGAGCGGCCCCCAGGGCTTAAAAATGAGATTGCCGAACGCTGGGATCATCATCCATCGCCTGGAGAATCATTCCCCATCACCTGTGTTCCATATCCTATGGGTATGCCCCTTGGCTGTCGACGATTGAACCTTTCAGTTCATTTACTTTCTTCTCCATTTAACCCCGGGTTCCAAGGGGGTATCATGGTATCCTTTCGGTTCCATATCATCCGTCCGGAATGGCATGGCCGGCAATCCGGCCTCATTCACAAGATTAACATCAGGGAACCCTGCAAACGCATAGCGAACATGTTCCGAGACAAAAGCCTCATCATCCCACGTGAGAACAACCGTCTCCCCATCGATCGAGGCTTTGGCTTCCACCCAATTCCCTTTGTTGTCTCCAAGCCAGAACCCTCTCGGGGCTTTGCCGTCCTTCGTCTTTAATCCTTCCGCATGGGTATAAGTCACAACCATGGTCTTCTTTCCAGTCTTCTTGCACTGTTTCAAGGTCGGCCCATCAGCTTGGACCAGTTTTCCCAAAGTGAGCTTTTGAGCGAACAAACTCAATCTTCTCCCAATCGGGCCCTTGTCTCTGGGATGAATATTCTTTTCACTGCCAAGATCGATCGTGTTGGCGATGCCCGTATTCGGCAAGCTCAGCACCTTTTGTTGGGCTTCACGGAACCATGCCCATGAATACGCCTCGGGTGACCGGCTTGATTTGACCGGGCTCTCCTTCACCATTTTTCCATGACCGGGAAGCATGACGGCTAAAAAATAAAAATCATCCCGACCCCACTGCTGCCTCAGACACTGCACCCAGGCCGGCAGCGTCTCGCCATACTGGCGCATGCTTCCCAACGAGCTGGTATTGGCTTCACCCTGGTACCAGATCATCCCACGGCATGCGTAAGGGATCAGCGGCGCCATCATCGCATTGTAGAGAATATTCGGACGAGTTCTAAAAAAGATATCATCCAGTCGCACACGTTTCCCTCCATTTTTCTCCTTCTCTAGCAGCCTGTTCACTTCAGCCTGATCATACTGATGGTAATTCTCCATCATCTTCTTGAAGTGAGGGAATTCAGTTGTCATGGAAAGGGGCATCCAACCTTCCAATGAGGAACTTCCCCATGATGCCTCAATGATCCCGACAGGAACGCCCGAGGCTTTTTGCAAATCGAGCGCGAAGGTTAGCGCCACAGCACTCTGGCAAGGTTTCGTAGCCCACTTACCCTTCATGTTTTTCTGGGGAGCATCATGAACCGTCCGCGGAACGCTCAACGAGCGGATCGGCAAAGCTGAGGCCTCAGCATATCTCTTTTTGCCATCTTTGAGGCTTTGATAACCCATCTGCATGTTCGACTGACCGGAAGCAATCCAAACTTCGCCCACCAACACATCCTGAAGCTCAATGCGACTCCCCCCCGAACTCACCGCAAAAACATGCGGTCCACCTGCGGGAAGCTCCGGCAACTGAGCCTTCCAGTCACCGGAAGCATCAACGACTGCCTTGGCGGACTTGCCCGCCACTGTGACGGAGACCGTAGAGCCTGCTTTTCCTTTTCCCCAAACAGGCACCGGCATCTGCCGCTGCAACACCATGTGGTCGGAAAATACAGAAGTAATTGATAATGCCTCCTTGTCCTTTGTTTCCCCATACAAAGGAAGAAATAAAACAGACGACAGAATAATGGTTAGTAGTTTTGTTTTCATCATTGAGAGAATCACTTTTTCTTGCGCTTTTTAGTGAACGGATACTCACCAGGCAAGAACAAGGGGTCACCAACCGCCTTCATCTTCGATTCCATCTCCTTCGTCAAACGCTCACGCACCTGCTTGTATTCCGGGTTTTCATACAAGTTCTTCGTTTCTCCCGGATCTTTTTCCAGATCATAAAGAAATCCGTAGTTGTGGCTATAGCTTGTGACGATCTTCCACTTTTTCGTCCGGTAACCTCGGAGCACATAAGTCAAATGCGTATCGTGCTGGATGAGCAATGGATTATTCCACTCCTCGTCCCCCTGGGAACCATCCAGCAAAGGTAAAAACGACTTCCCTCGCACCACGGTACCTTGGGGGATTTGGGTTCCCGCCATTGCACAAAGGGTCGGAAAAAAATCGATAAAGTTGATTTCCTGGCGAATGGTTGAGTTAGGCTTCACCGTTTCTGGCCAACGAATCAGATGCGGCGGACTCAAGGAAGTATCCCACATATTGGGCATCTTTTTGCCAGGAAGTTTATCTAGGTTTTTGTGGTGGTATGAACGCGGCAACTCCGACCCCCAATCACCATTCCCTTTGTGGGTAGCGCCATGATGACCGATGTTGTAACCGTGGTCCGAAGTGACAATCACTACCGTATTCTCACGAAGCCCGAGCTCATCCAGTTTTTTCATCAAACGACCAAAATTCCAATCGTAGTGACTTACCGATGCCAAGTATCCCCGCATCATCTTTTCAAGGTTGGGTTTGAGTTTGGGAAAATCAGGCAGGGCATAGGCCTTGTCCTTCACCTTGTCCCAGATCTCATCGCGCACTGGGAGATAAGCCCCATGAGGGGCCCGGTAATGTAAACTCAACATGAAGGGCTTGTCCTTCGGTCGATTTTCAATGAACTTCATCGCATCCTCCGTGAGAATATCCAACATAAACCCTTTGACCTTTATCTTTTTACCATCCACTTCAAGTGGCGGGTTCACAGGTGAGCAACCACCACCTAACAAACCCATAAAGTAATCGTAACCTAGCTTTGTCGGGTGGCTCTCCCCGCCACCCAAATGCCATTTCCCGATCAAGCCGGTATGGTAGCCATTTTTCTGGAGCAGTCGTGGCCAAGTCTCAAACTCCGGTGACAGTGGGTTATGGCTGTATTCCATAATCTTGACTTCGGACGGGTAACGACTCGTCATCAAGGTCGCCCTGGACGGACTACACACCGGGGAGTTGACAAAAGTATTGGGTAGAGAAGCAGCTTCCTCACGAAAACTATCCAGCGCCGGCGTCATCGCCTGCTTATTCCCCGAGTAACCGGTTGTCCAGGCCGCCTGATCATCGGTCATGATGAACAGAATATTTGGGCGGTCCTGCTTGGCGCAAACCGCACTCAAGGCCATCACCCCTGTCAACACGGAGTATGCAATCGTTTTCATGATTTCTGTTCTATTGCTGATTTACTTAAGCAGCGCAGACTCCCCTTTTTTCATTTTTTTCGTCACGGACTTACCATTGTAGCGGACGGTCAATTGCGCATCTTGACTGGCGGTAACACGCGCCGCTTTAACCATACCGCCATCCCACTGCACATCGACGGTAAAACCACCACGGGCACCGATCCCTTTCACCTCACCCTTTGGCCAGGCCTTGGGCAATGAGGGCAACAAATCAATTTCGCCTCCGTCTGCACGATAGTGGCTCTGCACCAACATCTCGGCAATCCCGGCGCAACCGCCAAAGTTTCCGTCGATCTGGAACGGTGGGTGCACATCCAACAGGTTCGGGTTGGTTCCGTTCTTCAGCAGATTTCGCACCATGAGATAGGCGTGATCACCGTCGTGAATACGTGCCCAGAAGTTAATCTTCCAGCCCATCGACCATCCGGTGGCGCCGTCGCCACGCTGTGTCAGCGTTGTCATTGATGCTTTGGCCAGTTCGGGTGTATGCACCGGTGAAATCTGGCTCCCTGGGTAGAGTCCAAACAGATGGTTGATGTGGCGGTGTTTATCCTTCGGGTTATCGATATCCTCATACCATTCCTGCAGTTGGCCGTGCTGCCCGACTTTGTAGGGAACCAGCTTCTCCATGGCTTTTTTCCAGCTGGCGACACGTTCTCCCTTTTCCCCGAGCACCGCAGCAGCATCAATCGCATTTTTCAGGGCCTCGCGAGCCATCGCAATGTCAGCGGTCGCCCCCAGTGACATAGGGCCGTGTTCCGGTGACCAACTCGGCGTGCTGGACAGCTCCCCGTTTGGTAGTTCATAAAGGAAATCCACCAAGAAGTCGGCTGTGCCGGAAAGAATCGGCCAGCTGGTTTCACGCAAATACTTTTGGTCACCACCAAAGGCGAACTGTTCAAATGCGTGAGTCGTCAACCACGCACCGGAAAGGGGGAAATACGACCAATAGCGAGGGCGCTTCACCCCGGGCTGAGGCACCGTATACCCCCAGATATTCCCTGAGAGGTTTGCGGTCCAACCGCGGGCATTGCTGTAGGCTTTAGCCGTCACAGCCCCCGGGCCACGCAGGGAATTGGTGTAATCGATCAATGGCTCCTGGCATTCCAGCAGGTTACACGGACCACTCGGCCAATAGTTCATCTGCAGGTTGATGTTCAGGTGGTAATCGCTGTTCCAAGCGGGAATGGTTTCGTTGCACCAAATCCCCTGCAAGTTTGCAGGCAGACCTCCTGGGCGCGAACTTCCGATCAAAAGGTAACGTCCAAATTGGAAATACAGCTCTTCGAGATCGTGGTCCGCTTGTTTTTTATTCAAGGCGACACGTTCATCAAGCGGCAGCTTCAAAACATCAGCAGGCGTCTTACCTAGGTCGATCGACACCCGGCCATGAAGGCTTCGATGATCGGCAAGGTGGCGTTTGCGGAGCTGGTCCAATCCCAGCTTCTTCGCTGCGGCCAAGGTCGCCGCATTCTGTTTTGCAGGATGCTCACCACGGTATGCCGGAGGCTTGCATGCATAATCGGTTCCGGCAACCAAAACGAAGGTGACCTCATCGGCACCTTGCACCTCAATGCCGCCGGAGCTCACCACAACCTCCCCCCCCTGATGGAGCACACCGATTCGTGACTCAATCTGCAAGCCATTGTTTTCCAGCTTACCTCCAAACACCCAGACACCTTTCTCAACGTCCGGCTTCATCACATGAGGAGAAAAGCCTTTGAGGGTCAGGTTCTGGTTTGCTTTTTTATCAGCTGAAAAATGCAGCACCAGTGCACGGTCCGGATTCGAGCAAAAACTTTCGCGCGTGTAATTTACCCCCTTGTGCTTGTAACTTACCTTGTGTAACCCCGTGGAAAGATCCAACTCCCGCCGATAATACATTCCCTCAGCAAACTCCGGGTGACCCGTTTCGATGATCAATTCACCGAAGGTCTGGTAGCGACCAAAGGTTTCATCCGCCTTATCCCGGTCCTCGTGACCGAGACCCCGCAAGTGCTCATCACTCAGCGCTTGGGCTTTCTTTTTGCTCTCCTTATCCCCCTTGAGAAGCAATGCCCTGATTTCGGGCAACGCCTTGTGGGCATCGTGTTTGTTTTGATCCGGAATAAAGTCCGGCGAACCCGGACCACCACTCCACACACTGTGCTCATTCAATTGCACCCGCTCATACGAAGTGCCTCCATAGATCATGGCCCCAATAAAACCGTTCCCTAACGGCAAAGCATACTTTTCCCACGCCTGATCCGGGTTCGGTTTGTGGGTTCGCTTCGGATTTTCGACCTTCCAACTTTGCAGCGGCGATTTCTTGCCATAGGCCTCGGCCGGCTTATCGAACCACATGCTTAGTCCCTTCGATTCGGCGGCAACAGCCGATCCTGTAACAACAACGCATAACGCCGTCGTCCCCCATTGTTTGATGTGTGTGATGGTTCTCATGATTTTTGAATAATGTGCATACGCTGTAGAGCCGCCCTTTTTTCGGGACTGACATACAGCGGTAAAATAAACGATAAAAAATGCCCGGCATGGACAAAGCGTCCACACCAGGCATGAGTGATAGAATTTACCTACTTCCGTCGGCGCAGGATCAGGGCTATGCCACCGAGGCCAAGAAGGGCTGTGGAGGACGGTTCAGGGACTACCGTTCCAGCAACACTAATATTATCAATCCCCCATAATGCCTTGCTGCCTTTGGCCTCAATCTTGATTGATGCCAGATCTCCACTAGCAAAATATGAACCTGCGAGATTCGTAGTTCCCCCATCACCGGTCAATGTATATCCGGCAGCAGCGAGGCTAAGGTTGATTGTCTTACCATCACCATTCTCAGACCATAAATTATTGTGAGTATTATCCCGCGTCCCGGAAATATCAGAAGAGGTTGCTAACTCCCTTTGTCCATAGGGACTTCCACCATTACCACCGGTAAACGTAAACAAAGCAGTCCCGCCACTGGTATAACCTGTCACAAGAAGCCCTCCATTTTCTCCTCCTGAATTGCGAATGTTAAGATCCATCGAAATCGTGGCGCCATCCAACAAAATTTCAGAACTCAAATCGATTGTCGCCGTTGTGCTATGACTAGTATCATTTGTACTTCTACCAATCAGCATCCAATTCCCTGACATCGCTGTAGCAGCCGCACTCGTCACATCAATTCCCGAAGTCGTGCCTCCCGTTGAGGTCGCTAACCCACTCCATGAACCTGGCGATGTACCAGCATCCAAATTAGACGCTGAGGTAAGCCCGGTAATCGCAGTTCCTGAGGTTGTTGCTGTCGACCCGGAAAAATCAGCAGAAAACACCGTCGCCGACTGCGCAGTCCCCATCGTGATGATTGCACCTAACACGGTGCCCGTTATTGTCTTTTTCATTTTTATTTTATTGTTGGTTTGGTTTCGGAGTTCCCTCCGAATTTCTCGAATTGAGAGCGTTGTGAGTCAGTGAACTGGCGGATTTGCTCATCCGTCAGTGCTCCGTCAAAAACATAAATTTCATCCAGGTCCGCTTTAAGTTGGCGGCGGCGATGGGCGATCTCAGGGTCCCGAATGGTTTCACCAAAGGTGAGAGGCATCGCATTTTTCGTGACGGTCAAGGTCTCGGCTTCCTCTCCGGTGACATAAAAACGTCCTTTCAATGGCTCGGACTGACCGTTGACGTAAATGGAGACTCCTCCATCCTCCCCGGCCGACAGCATATCGCGCACCACGACATGGGTCCACTGCCCGGCCCCAATCACGGATGAAGTCTTCACCGATCGGTTCCCCCAAAATAGGGAAATTCGACCACGGCTCTCTTTATCCTGGTGGGCAATCAACGACCACTTGCCCCCCTCATGGGAATTATCCCCCCAACCCACAATGCCTCCGAATTGTTGAGGCTGCTTACCCTCGGGAAAGCGAATCCAAAAAGCTACTGTCCTCGCACGCGTCCCCTCAAACCCTGGCCAATCGGTAGCCACCTTCTGGCCTTGCCCATTTAATGATAGAGCCTTACCAAACGGTCCGTCGACAAGCTTGGTTCCCCCTTCACCCACCGTGTTGATCCGTTCAATGTATGGGTAGGTTCCCGCTACCGGAGAAGTCACACCGTCATCAAATGACCAATGCAAATACGGCAGCGAATCAGGAAGCTCCGCAAGAAAACCACCAGAGTTTGTGGATATTTCTACCAAACGGCCAACCGGGTCGATGCGGCGGGCCTGCCCTGCCGTGAGTTCACCTTTTTGCTTCCTTACCCTGAGGGACTCCACTTCCACCCGTCCCTTGAACACATGAACTTCATCATGCTCGCCGGGTCGGGCCAGCACACCGAACTCCGTGCCCAAATCGAGCACCGACAAATCGTCCGTTCTCACTTTAAAACCAATGGCCTGCTCCGGCACATGAAACCAGGCTCTGCCCTCCCTCAAAAACAACTCACCTTCAGACCGCATCGTCAGATCTGCAGGGGCCATCACCACCGACCTCACGCCGGATGCAAATTGCAACTCCACCACACCTTGCTCAACCACCATTCTCGACCCCGGCTGCATCGTCTGTCCCGTCGGTGACCCCTCTCCGGAATGGGTCACCGAAATTTCAGTGCCAGGCGAAGATTTGAATACCAGATCTCCAGCAACAGGCTCCGGCATCAAATACAAGCGCATCAGCACCGCCCCGAGAATCAAAACCGCCGCCGCTGAAAGCCAAGCCACAAAAACGGCCCGACGTTTTTGGCGAAAAAGGATCCGCTGCACAGGCAGGTGTGGCTCCGAACGATGATGCACATCAAGCTCCAGGCCCACCAAACTCTGCAATTGCATAAATTCCTGATACTGTGCACGGGCCTGGTCAGAAGATAACAAATAAGCCTCCAACTCCCCGAACAGCTCAGGATCAATATCATTGTCCGCAAGACGGGACAGGGCATGGTAAAAATGCTCATCCGTCACACCATATCTCCTTCCATCCGCAGACGACGTTGAACACAGTCTTTCAATCCAAGCCGAATCCGGTACAACATCATTCTCAAAGATTCTGCCGATTTTCCTATCTTCCCAGCATGATCAATCACACTCACATCCTCGTCATAACGGACCCTCAATAACTCCAGCTCTCCCGAGTCCAGCTTTTTCAAACACTGATGGAGCGCCACCCGTTTCGAGGCCAAGCCCACCGGCTCTGCTGTCGCGGATACTGGATCGGCCAATTTTTCAATCAGCTCATCACTGAATAATAGCCAGTTCTGCCGCTTTAACTTTGCCCGGTGACTCAGGACGATGTATTTCGCCATGGTGCAGGACCAGGCACCAAAATTGGTCCCCAACTCAAACGTATGTTGCCGTTCCCACAACTTGACATTCACATCCTGCAGCACATCGTTCACATCCTGGTAGTTCGGCAGCAAGGAGGTAATGTACCCGCGAATCACCTCCTGATGACTCGTCAGGAGGTGCACAAATTCCGTCATATTTTCGGCAGGTTTGGACACAGGTAAAACTACGCTCGTTATCCAAAGAAGCCATCAAGGATCAGAACGTTACAAAATAATGATTCTTTTTTTAAATCCTGCAGGTATCGGCCTGCCGTTTCGACCTGAAAAAACTCAAGGCAAGTCGCGAAATGCCAAGCCCAGGCAATCGAGAACATCACTCGGCAGCACAGAATGAACGGATTGATGTCCATGGCTCAGCGCCAATTCTGCGGCTCGACCACACAGCCAGGCCCCCAATCGGGCAGCCTCAAAAGGAGGCACATTCTGAGCCATCAACCCACCGATCACACCGGCCAGCACATCCCCCTGACCCCCAGACGCCATTCCGGCGTGTCCACTCCCATTGATATGCAATGCCTGATCGTCCCGCGCAATCACGGAATGAGCCCCTTTAAGCAACAAGGTGGTTCCCGGATAACGCTCGACAAATGCCTTCACCTTCTTTTCCCGATCCCAATGCGCACCCTCGGGAAACAGACGGGCCATTTCCCCTGGGTGGGGTGTCAGGACATGACAAGCTCTGAGGTACTTCACCAAGGACACCTGGGCCAAACGATTCAGGGCATCCGCATCCAACACCATCGGCATTTCCAGCTGACGCAACAAGGCCAACCAGCGCCGGTTTTCCTGCTGGTTGGACGACCCCATCCCAGGCCCCATCACCATGGCATCCAGATCACAGCCCCGTATCGCTTGCAAACTCTTGACCGGCTGAACCATCACTTCCGGAGGCATCATCGGGGCCAGTAGCGGATACACCTCCTCATACACAAAAACTGTCACCAGTCCGGCACCCGACCGCAATGCTCCACGGGCACATAACACTGCAGCTCCGAGCATGCCAACGGATCCGGCAACGATCCCGACCCTACCCGCGTCACCTTTGTGAAACCGATGTGGGCGACGCGGTAAACAATCACTCAACGCACTTCGATCAATCAAACATGGAGACAGATCTTCGGGCACAGGCAAATCATCGAGAGGCACAGACTCCATCACACCAACATGGTTCTCCGCAGCTTCAGAGAGCAGCCCCCGTTTGGCTACGCCTACGGTCAAGGTCACATCTGCCACCACCGCACCTTCCTGGGCTTCTCCGGTATCGCCATCAACTCCTGACGGCAAATCCATGGCCACCACCACCGCGCCTCGACAACGGCGCATGTGATTCATCCAGGCCGCCAATTCATCCAAGGGAGTCCTTAAGGGACCTTTGGCCCCGAGACCGAGCAGACCATCCAAAATCAAGAACGGCTGGCCAGATTGGCAACCGCCCTCCCCCTCAGCCAACGCACCCAACGCACCCAACTCCCTCCACTTCTTCCGAGGCAGGGCTCCCACTTGAGATGGTTCGTGCAAACAACGAACCCCAACCTGCCAACCAGCCCGGGCGAGATATTTCAGAGCAACCAAGGCATCTCCCCCGTTGTTGCCCGATCCAATACAGGCGACCGCGTAGCCCACCTTGGGGTAACGCCTTATCAAGGCTTCCGCGATCCCCCTTCCGGCCAAGTCCATCAACGATTCCGCACAAATCCCCCGACGAAACGCCTGTTCTTCAAGATCTCGCATCCCCTGACAAGTAAGACTACCCATATGAAAGAATGATCTATCATAATCAAGTCCCTGTCACACGACAAAAATCAATCATCCAACACCTAGGGACATCCAACAAAGCGCGGGGTAATCTTTGCAGCTCTATGCTCAGAGCCGAATTTTTTGTTTTTTTCAAAAAAACCATTAATGATTTCCGGATTTCGGGTGTGTATCAGTAGGAACGCTTCTTTACGCCTCCTCTTAGGCAGCATCTGATACAACTATCTATGAGCAATATACCGATAAAAAGAATGACATACGCATCCCTGACAGCGCTGGCCATTACCGCACAAGCCCAGGCCGTCACCGTAAATATTGACTTCGGAGCAACGGGGCAGGTAGCCCCCAACCCCACCAGCGGAACAACCAGTGAATTTGGCCAGGTGTGGAATGCTGTCGAAGGGGTAAACGGTGCCAATACTCCTGCAGGGACCACAACCTTATCCGGCCCCCTCGTTGATTCAACAGGAGCAGCAACAATCGTAACATTGGACATGGCGTGGACCAATGCCACCGGCCTTGACTTTTCCCGTTTCTGGGACCTCCACCCAGCAGATCGCGACGGTGACTACGTCGCCATCAGGGGAGACAGCGGCGGCGTATTCAACACGTTTACCCTCAAAGGGCTGGAGGAAAACGCCAAATATAACCTCACCGTATGGGCAAACAATCCTGGCGGAACCGACTTCCGGGTCAACGGAGGCTCCACCGTCAATGTAATCGGATCGACAAATAGCTCAGCGGTCAACGACTCCACGGCCTACACCTTTCATGGCGTAACCGCAAACGAATCCGGTGCAATCGCCATGGATTGGGGACACATCGATGCACCTGCAACCGCAAACACATGGGCTGGATTTACATCAATGTCGATTACCGCGGTGCCTGAGCCAACTTCTGCAGCTCTGCTTGGGCTGGGAGGCCTGAGCTTGATTCTGCACCGCCGCAAGTAGTTTCACGGAAGAATGAATCAACGCTTTGATCTTTGCCTCAGATCAGTAAATTTTAGCACAACCTGACATAATAAAATAAAATGAAAAAGTATACAATTATAGCAATAACAGCGGCCATGCCCGTTTTAACATCACCCTTGGCATCAGCGGCTTTGCTGAGTCTGGATGATTTGAGTAACGCATCGTTTGAGTCCAATACCGGTGTTCCGAATGATTGGGACAATTCATTTTCTGATGGGAGGGGAGCGCTTGTGGAGACCCCTGGCGTTAATTCTGTCCTTACGACAGCCTCAGACGGCAGCAACTACCTGCGGTTCTGGAATGCCAATGAGTATGTAGCCCAGCGACTGCGGGGAGTTACCGACACTAGTGGTGGTGCGGTGGTTGATCTTACGGCTGCCGACATCTCCGGGCAGACGTTCAGGGTCAGTTTTGACATAGGACGGGTTGAGCCTAATCTCACGGATGGTTCCTTGACCGTTGGCTTGCAATATAACGATGGTGCCTGGCGTAATTTCACGGTGGTTCAAGGCTCGGCCAGCCAGACCAGGGATTCCTGGGTTCGTTATTCCTACGACATCACGGTTGACCGTCTTACCACATCTAGTGGTGTTGCGAACTTCTTTGTGCAGAAAGACGGAGCTAACAGCCGGCATGTAGCGATTGATAACATCAGCATTGTTGCCATCCCTGAGCCTACTTCCGCTGCTTTGCTTGGACTGGGAGGTCTGAGCTTGATCCTGCGCCGCCGCATGTAATTGGAATGATCCTGAACGATCGCTCGACATATTTCTTACGTCGAGAGATCTTACCATTTCAGCCAGGCCTTTGTTCTGCAAGTACCTGCCTTTAGGCTGACCGCTACCGCCCACCTGTGTGGGCTATGATTACACATAATTTATGAAGCTATCGATCACAGTGGCCGCCATGTCTCTTTTGACCGTTCGTTTTGCCTCAGCTTGGTCTCGTCAGTCTGGAAGGGATGGTGAACGCTTCGTTTAAGGATCATGCCGGCATACCAAGTGGCAAGTGGCAAGAGGCAAGTGGCAAGTGGCTGGCCTACTTCATTTGCTGCTGGCATGCACGCGGCTGTTGAGTCGGCCCTCCAATTTAATGCGGCAGCGGAAGGGTCAACTACTTGAGCTTATGGAACGCAACAACATATCTGGTTCAGCGACTGAGGGGGGTGATGGACATCAGCATATCATGAGTTTGCCAGACTATTTACAAACGGAGGGTCTCTAATGAGAACCCTAACAATCAACCTACAAAGAAACTGAAATAATGACAACGATTGCAAGCACACTGTTGCTGAGTATGTTCGTGGTTGCACCATGGGCAATGGCTTCTGAGATCCATGTTTCTCCAACTGGAGATGACAGCAACCAGGGTGGAGCTGAAGCGATGCTCCGGACGATCAGCGAGGCGTCGCAGCGAGCGCAACCCGGAGATGTTATCACGGTGCATGGCGGGGTATACCGGGAGAGGATTGCACCGCCACGGGGCGGAACCAGCGCAGATGAGCGGATTGTTTATCGGGCGGCCCCCGGGGAAGAAGTGGTGATCAAGGGATCGGAGCCCGTGAGCGGCTGGACGCATGTTTCCGATGATACCTGGAGCGTGACCTTACCTAACCATTTTTTCGGCGAATTGAACCCGTTCAATAACGTAATCATTGGTGATTGGTTCACGAATAAAAACCGGACTCATCATACGGGTGCAGTTTATCTCAACGGACACTGGCTCACTGAAACGACAAGCAGACAAAATGTCTTGCAGCCAGCTGGCAGCAGTCCGCTCTGGTTTGCCGAAGTTGAGGGTGGCGGATATTTGATGAACCTCAACTGGTTTCAGCCCTATGCCGGCGAACAACCCGGTGTGGAGGTTGATGCGTTTTCCTTTGACCATGACCTCGGTATTGTAGGAGCTCCTGCCTCCGAAGGCGGTGACTGCCTTGGTTTTGTTGAAGACGGTGATTGGGCGCGTTATGAGCAAATTGATTTCGGTGTCAACGCCGACAGCATCCGGTTTCGTATATCATCGGCGCAAGCCGGTTGCATTGAGATCCGCCTTGATTCCCGTGATGGTCAGGTTCTTGGAACTTGCCAGGTTCCCGCCACCGGCGGGTTCACCAAGTGGCAGACACTGACCGCTGCAATTACTCCTACGAGTGGGTTGCAGAAAGTATGTTTGGTCTTCCGTTCCGAAAACTGGGAGACCGCTACAACCACTATCTGGGCCCAGTTCCCGGGAGTTAACCCCAATAAAGAAACCGTGGAGGTCAACAGCCGCCAAACCGTCTTTTATCCTAAAGAAACCGGCATCAACTACATCACCGTGCAGGGCTTCATTCTTGAACAAGCCGCTACCCCATGGGCACCACCGTCCGCCGAGCAAATAGCTCTGATTGGCCCGAACTGGAGCAAAGGCTGGATCATCAAAGACAACACCATCCGCTATTCAACCTGTGCCGGACTCTCCATCGGCAAATACGGCGACCGATGGGACAACCGCTGCACCCAGTCAGGGAACTACGCACAAAATTTTGTCGGCTATATATCCCGCTGCATTGACTCCGGTTGGAGCAAAGACACCATCGGAGGTCACCTCATTGAAAACAACCACATCTACCACTGTGAACAAGTTGGGATTGTCGGTTGCATGGGCGGGGTATTCTGTACCATCCGGGGAAACCTCATCCATGACATCTACCAGCGTAGATTGTTTGCCGGAGCGGAGATGGCCTGCATCAAACTACACGGATCCATCGACAGCGTCATTGCCAATAATCACATCTTCGGCGGCAACTTCGGGCTGTGGCTGGATTGGATGACGCAAGGGACTCGCGTCACGAAAAACATCCTCCGTCAAAATGACACCGACTTGTTTTTAGAGGTCAATCACGGGCCAGCACTCATTGACCACAACTTCTTTTTATCACCCAAATCAGTCTACGATCGATCCGAAGCGATGGCCTACACCCATAACGTGATCGCGGGGACGTTTCGTTTCCAACCGGATACGAATAGACAAACCCCTTACTTCTTGCCGCATTCCACATCGCTTGAAGCCTACGTCAACATTCCAGGTGGAGATGACCGTTTCTACAATAATATTTTCATTGGGCCATCGGCAAGCCTTAGCCCATATAATGTGACGGCAAAACCCGTATCCATGGGTGGCAATGTCTTCCTCAATGGAGCCGTTGCCTCATCCATAGAAGACAATCCTCTCATCCAAGCCGATGTAAACCCGAATGTTCAAATCACGGCCCAAGACGATGGCTACTACATTACAATGGCAGTGGACTTAGCGTGGGTTACCCAGCGAAACCGAGCACTCATCACTTCAGAGTTGCTTGGACAAGGAGCCTTGACCAAACAACGCTTCGACCAATTCGATGGATCGAATTACCGACTCGACACCGATTTCCCAGGCAAACCGAGAGACACAGCCAATCCTTCTCCTGGAGCTTTTGCCATTTCAGAAAGTGGGAAAGTAAAAATCAAAGTATCCTCCCTGCTTGCTCCTGAAGATGCCCCCAAACCTCCAACCCTCCCCCCGGGACACCCTCAGACTCTATTTCACGAGGACTTCGATGATGGGAGTCCCGAACCCCATTTCTATGAGGGTGATGGCTACGGTTCCCCCTCCACTTCGTTCACAGACTCTTTTACGATCACCTCCCAAGAAAGTAGTCGAATCTACCTTGGCAGCTACAAAACCAATTTTCACGAACAAAGCTTTGTTTTTGAAGCTTCTGTGAGCATTCCCAACACGACAAGCCCGTGGTCTGCAACGTTTTTCGGCATGGGAACCCCCCAAGCCCTAAGCAGCTATTATGGTGAACCAATAACAGGAAGCCATGCTCTCCTGGTCTTGCGCAATGACGCCAACAGAATTGAAAGCCGTAAAAACAGCACATCTGCCAATCAAATTAACTCAGTCGGTAACCTAGCAGGCAACACTCACCGACTAAGAATGATCTGGGACAAAAACAGCCATGACGCCACCTTTGAAATCGACCTTCTCCATGACGGCTCGATCGATGAGTCCTTTACTCTCAACTTTGAAGACGACGGATTCAATGACAGCCATACCCAATTGATTCTGGGAGGAGGCAACGGCCTTATCTTTGACAACATCACCGTCACACAATTCAAACTCCCTTTCAAAATATCAGGAATCTCGCATAACGGTTCATCCATACAACTGGACCTTGACGGACTTGACACGGACAAAACCTATATCCTAACGCGTTCAAGCGATCTTCAAGATGGGTTTCCTGTCACCATCGGCCCTCCGTTCACTCCAGACCAACCTTACACGTCGATTAACGATCTCTCACCTCCTGCAAGCTATCCGTTTTTTTATCGGGT
This sequence comes from Oceaniferula marina, assembly GCF_013391475.1. NCBI lineage: Bacteria > Pseudomonadati > Verrucomicrobiota > Verrucomicrobiia > Verrucomicrobiales > Verrucomicrobiaceae > Oceaniferula > Oceaniferula marina. Next base: position 39,876 of record NZ_JACBAZ010000010.1, read on the forward strand.
CGAAGAAGTCCTCACTGAATTGTAAGGACAACATCAAGGGTCTCATTGTTCTTCCAATGTCAACCCGTTGATAAGCGTCCAGTCGATCTTCTGATCTGTCGGTCGATGCAACCACCCCCAATCGAGCATCAGAACCGGGCCGTAACGAGGATGATCCAAGGGCTGTATCCCTTCAAACAGGACATATTTTTTACCTTTCGAATTTTGAACCTCCGTCCGTGCCCTACTCGTCATACGTATATCCGTATCATGGTAACCTGCATCTTTGCGATCATCTGGAAGGGAGGTCGTGGTTGAAAAAACTTTGAGCTTATATTTCACATCTGGCTTCAGTCCTGTCAAAACGATCTGCGAATAAATGTTTTCATGCCCTTCTCCAACTTTTTTCATATGGATATAGTCATCCAGCAAAGGGTCACCTAACCTCAAAGATGGCTGATGCTGGGAAAAGCTGCTGTAGTTGCTCGCTTTTTTACTGGGGATGAGAATCACCCCCACAGATGATAATTCACCCCGAGAGTTCTTCAGCTCGACAAGCGGCCATTGCTTTTTACTGAAAGGCGTCCTTCCCCATTCTTTTCTGGGCCATTTTTCGGCCGTTACAAGTTGATTCCAATACACCTCTCCCCTTCTCGTCCGGTGATTCCGAGTAGGCGAAGCAAAGTCGATGTTGACCACCTCACTAGCTGTTGTAAAGGGACCAGCATTCAGCGGAATTTTTCGATAACTCCCGTCATCTGAAAAAGCGACACCTTCAGGCTCAGCCAGAGCCAATACCTTCTTGTGTTCATGACGGATATTCACCTCACCCTCGACAAGGTGAACTTCAATGGGTTGCGAGGGTTGGGCAAGCACTCCGAATTGGGTCCCCACATCATCGATATCAAACCCACGGCAAGAAATCCGAATACTCTCCTCTCCCCCAGACGATGATTTGGCCCAGACTTCGCCGTAGTCCACATCAATGTGATCAAAAGAAGAAATTTGCAAAGACGCAGGGGAATAGACATACAGCTTTGTCTGATTCGGCAAGGTCACAACGAATTCACCCGTTTCCAACAACACCTTCGAATTTTCTGTTATCATTCTCTGATTGGCATGCTCTTTTCCTTGCTCAATCGTACACACGCCCCCCTCTGACAAGGTATACACCGCATAACGCGCCTCATCGACAAAGAAGATAAAACGAGCAAACAAGGAAAAGACAACGAGAGCCGCAGCCGCACAGATCAGGCTGATAACTGTTCTCTTGTTACGCTTCTGAGCGCTACCCATCACAGTCGTAAGATGACTCTGTTTCACGCCCCCACCAGCTTCCTGCTCAAGTGCCAGAGTCAAATTGACATGTTGCCAATAAGCTTGCCGCACCTCCGGTGATTCCCGCATCAACACATAAAATGCATCCCTTTGCTTATCCGTCGCTATGCACTCGTGAACGTCCTCAATCAACCTGTGAATATCTTGATCTGTATACTTATTCGACTCCATCGTTCCTTGAGCTTACTGTTGTTCTATGCTTAATTCTGCGCCCTACGTTTACCCATACACCGTCGCAATACCGAACGTATACGGTGCAATGACACCCGCAGGCTGTTGGGGTTACGCTTAATCTTTTCCGACAGTTTCCCCACACTCATCGAACGAGCGTAGCGCTGCAAAATGAGTAGCCGATCTTCATCCTTGAGTGCGCTAAGGCACGGTTTCAAATGAGCATACCTTTGATCCAAGCCTTCATTCGTAATTTCAACGGTGGATTCTTCCAAGAGCATAATCAAAAAATCCTCAGGATAAGCAAACTCTTTGGAACGGCGAACATCCCTCCAATAACGAAGCACCTCATAACGAATAATCGTATGAATCCATGCCTGAAAATTGGTTCCCGGGGAGTATGATTTACGCTTCTTCCATGCCACTAGATTCACTTCCTGAATCACATCATCAGCATCTCTCACACCGGGAAGCAACGCGATCACTCGCCCCCTTATGACGCTTTGCGAGCCTTCAAGCAGCTCAACAAACCCAGTCTGATTTAAATGATCTCTCCCTCCAACGCTCACATCAGATGGAGGCTATATCACACGAAATCACCCATCAAACTAAAAAACATGCTTTTAAAAGCGGCAACTCAAGTGAATCCAGCCTTCGATCCTATATCAAAACAGCTTCTGCAACAAACACATCCTACCAATTGTCAACCGGAGGAGGAGGGAGGCAGGGAATGGCTTTAATGGTGCCGGAACTTTCCGTCCCACCCACAGGTGAAACCTTACACACAACCACCAGTTGGGCGTCGGGATGTTTTGTCTTCCAGGATGTCAGGTCGACCCTTCCCGTATAGGATGGAGAATCTTTGTCTAATGATTGATTCGGTTCCAATGAGGCAACCAGATGCTCTTGATCATAGATCTTCACGGACGAGATTAGCAGACCGTGTTTAGCCCCCTTGCCGAGTTTAAATTCGATGTCATACGGCTCTGCCGTATAAAAGGCCTTCGCCGTATCCAAATCGATTTTCCAAATGGTTTCACCATCCTGCAAATGCCGTCCCTGCCACCCATAGGTAAAACTGACAGGGCCGACTCCCGCTTTCCAAGCCAGCAAACCACGAGCTCCTATCCCCCTGCGGGTTTGAGGAAACTCCTTCACTAGTTGATTGAGAACATCCCATTGCAAACGGCTGACATTCTCATTCTTGGATTTTTGACAAATGCCATATTTCCGAACAAGCAAGGTTTCTCGCATGGATGCCGACAGCGACTTGGTCAATTCAAAATCGATCACGGCCAATGCCCGAGCCTCGTTCCCCTTGGACAACAAGGCTTTGATCTCGGAATCCACCAACTTCAAATCGTAAAAATACTTCGTCGAAACCGCATGGTTCGCCGGAAGTTCCATCTTCTTGATTTCCTCAAATACCGGCGCGTAGCTTCTCCAATTTCCCTTGGTCGCATAGGCCTGACAACCGATAGCTTCCAAACCTTGCACCAACAGCTGCGCTCGCTCCCCTCCCGTCTTTTGACGAGCAAGCTCCCACACCCGATCCCGGGCGATCCGCTTTTCTCTTGCAGTCCTCACAAAGGCAGCAAGCTCATCTACAGAATCCCCCTTACGCAACCCGTCTTTCATTGCAATAAAACGCCCCTGAGCATCCATAACAAGTAAGGCAGGATAATTTTTTGTCGATGCCGCCAGCCCCTTGTTTTCAGATAGAATCTTATAAACTCCATAAATCCGTTTCGTCTCGGCCATCAGTTTTTGCGCTCTCCGAGAACTCGCTGACAACTCTCGCAGCGCAAGGCGGGTTCCGATCTGGCACCAAGGTTTCCCTTTAAAATCGACCTCCACCGTCAGTGTTGTCTTAGGGGGAATGGGATTTTCAGTCATCATGAATACATGCATATCCTTCCCCTGCTGGGAGATAAAATGGTGATACCCCCCGGAACCATCGAAAGCTAACAAAAGTCGGTCCATTGCCAAATTCGAGCTTGCAGCTTGTATCGGAAGCTCCTTCTCACCTTGTTTGATTCGCAAACCTGAAAGTGCGTATTTCGCATCCGGCTGTCGCGCATCTTTCAAAAGGCTGAGGTAAATGCCAGAGCTTGGAGCATTCCCAGTGGTCCACTGGATCGTGGCCGTTGCTCGTCTTGGCTTTTTCGCCAAATTAATCCCCCAGCTATCATCATCCAACTTGGAATAGCTCGTTCCAGGCATCGTTACCGAAGTCAGGGGTGACATTTCCGGAAGGTCTTGAAAACACTCCTCGAGCATGTTGGCGTCATGATCAGGATGCATCCCATCTACATGGTCAATGGCCGTCATCACCACTCCCGGCCCGACAGCCTCAGCCAAATCCCCGGAATCCCACCATTGTTTCTTCATACTTAAACCAAGACGGTTCCAGTTACTACCATACAGATAACAACAAATATCCTGATTACCTTTACTCGCAAGGGCTTGCGCATGCTTGTAACTGGAAGCGATTGTCTGAGCTTCAACAGACAAGGCACTCACAAAAAGGAGCGGCAGTATCAACACTTTATCAAAAAAAGTTTTCATAAAAATAAACAGTTCAAATCAAATGAGTCATCGATGGGGAATTAATAATTACTTGCTCCGTAGACAATCAGCTGCCTGAGCACCAATTGCTTTTTGGTGGATTTATCAGGACTGGGAGATTCAATGCGCACATACTTTGCCTGAATATCTTTCCCAGTTAGATCCACCCGGTGAGAAGCCATCGCCTTGTCAGAGCGATAAACCATTTTCCACTTCTTACGATCGTCCGACACCGAAACCACAACCGGGTTCATTCGCTCGATCCATGTCTTGGATTCATATCCAGAAGTGATCACAAGACCGGAGATTCGACAGGCACCTGGCAAGGCAAGGTCGATCGTGGGATTACTCGTCGATCCCGTCTGACACGTCCCACCTCCATGGGTCCCGTTGAGAATGCTGGCATACGAGATCACGCGGTTGCTCTTACCCACGGTGGAAGGCCAAAGCATCGCGTCTGAGGAAATAATCTTTCCTGGGAACGGGTCATGTTTTGGGCACTTATTGAGCCAACGGCCAAGCCCCCGGTGCTTGGGGTCCTTGAGATCCAACATATTGCCAACCACCTTCATATTGTTTTTATAGCCCTCATAATCCCTACGCTTCAGGCTGTCCTCAATGCTGGAAACCACAACCTTAAGCAACTCATTGCCTTGATCGCCGTCCGAGCTCGCATAGTGCTCCAATGTCTTTTGATAGCGTGATGCAAAACCCTTACTCGAAGAAAAACGCTTTCGCATACTATCAAAGACAGTCAAAAAATCCCTATTCTTCTTTTGCTCCATCGAAAGTTTCAAAAGCATTTGATACAAAAGGAACACACTTTCATTTTCTCCGTCCACAAACTTCTCATACACCTTCACATCCGTTGCAAAATTCTGATGTGTCCTGGTTTCCTTAAGCTGGTAAATGCTATTCTGGATATACTTTACCATCTGCACACGTTGCTTCACGGGAGTTTCCTTTTTAAAATGTTTAAAGCAAAAGCGTCCATTCAGGTAAACAATCACATCTGGAAAGCGAACAAATGCCTTCATCACACCCTTGGCATAGGTCTTCCATACTTCGTCATCATCCAGCCCCTGCTTTTCTAACCATGCAGCGTAGTCGATCCAAACGCCCAGATTCAGTGGATTAGCTCGAAGTGATTGTTCATAACAACGTTTCGCATACGAGGGGTTGGTCACAACCCGGCTCAACCACAGGTAGTGGTATCCCTTTCTCAGAGGAACCTTGGAGGCATAGGCCGCCTCCATCAGATGTAGATCGGAATAAACAAAAGGACGCCAAAAACAACCGTGCGGCCTGGTGTGTCCAGTGACACTATAGGCCGTCCTCCAGTTATCTCTTTTGGTTCGAATCACATACGCACAGTGGCCAGGTTCGCCAGCCGTGTATGAAGGATACCCATGCACCTTGGTCGAATGGGAGCCATAAGTGGAACAAGACCCACACACGCCACCAACCAAGGCTCTCCCTTCCAACCGCTGGGTGGCCCAGTCCCAAGGGGTATAGTAGCCTCTGGCATGAATCGAGGTCCCGAAGTCATTATACTTTCGGTAAGCAACAGCCCAGCAAGCCCCGAAGTAAGTGTTCGCCTTATTGTTACGTTCGTTGATGATGTAATCCCAGTCTTGTTGTGGAATCTGCGCAATGACGTGCCTTAACTCCCAAGGCTCCAACTCGTCGAACCCCCACTGTAGCAACTCATCCTGATGAGCCTTTCGGTAGTTCCGAAACGCGTGCACCACATCATAATCCGATCGACCAATCAAGGCACAAGCTGCCGCCAACTTCCGATACAAGGGTGTATCAATCGACTTGCGTTCATAACGCCACACCGTGTGTAAATATCCAAGGGTTTTTCCCGGATCGGCAACAGGCCCTGAACATAACAAATCCTGAATCCATTCTGGATTGGCTAACAGTTCGGTCATAAAGAGATCCCCTTTGTCTTTATCCCGGATCACAGCAGCGTCATCGCTGACTCTCAACAATTCATGCTGTGCACATAAAACAAGCAACTCATCCGAGAGATCGTCCAACTCCCCTTCGGCAAGCTTCAGCTTAATTTCATGATGCAATCGCTGCCTCAAAGTGTGATACTTTCCAGCACGCATCAAACCAAGGCTTACCGGATCCATTTGTCCTCGGGATAACGCTCCAGGAACCGGGCTCATCCTGCGCTTATCATCCCCCTCCTTCCGCGAATCATCAGCATGGATCGGGCCACATACCGAAGTGAGCAACAACACAGGCAATACCCCTCTGGCCAAGAGAAAAAAGAAAAGCTTAGGAAGTGGTTTCATCGCAAACATACAATCAATTATTAAGAGCCATCACAGAAGGCCCAATGTCTTATCCCTGACCGGCAAAGATACTCGTCGAGTAGCTCCCCAGACAGGATGCATCATCATACGCCAATCGTGGACTCTTCGTTTCACGATCTTGCCGAAAGAGACAACACAATCCAAACCCAATTCATATATGAACAAGGCAGCAAATAGCCACAACAAAAAGACACAATTACGAGACGATAAGACAAGAATAAGGGCCATGCCATGGCGTATATAGAGGCACTATGCGTAAAAGCTTCCGAGTTATCTCGCCCGCGCCCCTAACACAGAATGTATTCTCGATCCTAAGACCGTCCCCTCGCACACTCGCTAGCTCAGCTTTGGTTCTCAGCTTATGTCTCTCCGCTGCAGCCAAGGAAGTGTATGTTTCGCCGACGGGCGACGACCTCAACACGGGGACCCATACCGAGCCATTGAAGACACTACACGCGGCACGTGACCATGTCCGAAAATCACGTAAAACGAGCAGTGGAAAGAAAACACCAAATCCTGCAACGATCTACCTTCTCCCTGGGGATTACTACCTCCACGAAACCCTGCGCTTCGATGAAAGGGACTCGATGCTCACCATCAAACCAGCCAACAAACAGCATCAGACCGCGACGCTTCACGGCGGAGTAAAAGTCACGGGATGGACTCGGTGGAAAGGCGACATCTTCCGAGCCAAATCACCAGTCACCGACGGGTTTCGCCGGCTGATTGTCAATGGCATAGGAGCAGTCCAAGCGCGGCATCCCAACGTTGGCGACGGATTTGGGGGAGGCCTCAAGCGGGTGAACAATACGACCATTGCCGTTCCCGCGGCTTGGAAGGAATATGATTATTCGCGAGCCCAGGTCTTTGGCTGGCTCGGGCCCAACTGGTTTTCTGAAGTTCGATCTGCCCAAGCATTCGACAAAACCCGCCTGCAGCTAAAAATCTCGTCGGGTTCAAAAATGTACCGCGGAATCAATCACCGCATTTATATTCAAGGCGTCCCGGAATTACTGGATGAGCCAGGAGAATGGTGCCATAGCCCCAAAGATGGATATATCTATTATTGGCCTACTGACAAAGAAGACCCGAACACAAAAATCGTGGTAGCAACCACCAGAGAGCGAATTCTGGATATTCGGGGAAGTTCACCTAAAAAAACCATCCATGATTTTGCGCTCGAGAACCTTCATTTTGCCGGATCGAATTTTTCAGACGAATGGTGGATCTTTGACCGAAAAAAAGTCCCCAACGGAGCCATGCCCGAAGCTCTGCAAGAAGGCTTGATCTACGGTGAAAACATCCGGGGGCTATCCGTCAAACACTGTAAAATAACCGGAGCAGGTCATAGTGCCATCTATTTGAACAAATGGGCTCAAAACTGCCATGTCTATGGATGTTGGATCCAGGATGCCGGATTTGCAGGGGTCTATATGAACGGTTACAGCATCGGGCGAGGGCCTTTCAAATCAGCGAAGGAGTCCTACATCAACAAAGGTCATCGCATTGAAAACAACTTCATTTATGACTGCGGAAAATTCATTGGTTCAGGATGTGGCATCCAGTTTTACCAAAGTGGGGACAATCAGGTTCTGCACAACCGGATTTCCTATATGCCTCGGTACGGAATCTCCTATAAAGGCAACCGCTTTGGTGTCATCCCGGAGCAAGTCTACGGAGAGAAAAAGACCTTCGAGAATCACTGGGATTTTGTGCACTCACGAAACAATCGCATCGCCTACAACGACATCTCCAATGTCTGCCTGGACAGTTTCGATTTCGGGGGTATCGAGGCTTGGGGGCCTGGACGCGACAATGTGTGGGAATACAATGCCATCCATGACATCGCGCAGGCCGTCAAGTGGGACGGCTGGGCACATGGTCTATTCACGGATGATGCCTGCCACTACCACACCCTCAGAGGCAACATCATCTACGCCCTGCATGGAGGAAAGCTGACTGGAGCCGTTATGGTGAAGTCATGCTATCAAACCGTCGAAAACAATATCATCGCCGCCTCCGACATAGGCAGGGCCTTCTCACTGACCCCCTACCTTGAACCCGCTGTCAACATGGTGGTCAGAAACAACATTGTCGATGGCCCCACCCGTAGCCTGCACGATTATCGACCCGCGAGCTTCAAGCAAATGCACACGGTCAAAGACCCTACAGGCTCGATGGATGCGTATCTCAAAAACCAGCCCGTCTATAAGGAAGTAGACAGACAAATCGTTTGGCCCGCCCCCAAGAACCTCAAAGAGCTACAGGCTGTGGGCTGGGAAAAAAACATCATCGTAGCAGATCCGGGGTTTCAAACGCGCCCTGCATTCTCAGCTTTGAGTCACTCGAGTTTTGCTCTCGATTCAAATTCAGCGGCCGTAAAAGCCGGGTTTAAGCCCATCCCCGTCGATCAAATCGGACTACGTTCCGATTTCTCCTTTGACCGCACACAGATGGAACGCATCGAACCCAACACAAAAATGCAGGCTGAAAATGCGACACGCATCTTCAAGGTCCGCCCTGTTGCCAGTCACTACGTCACCCCAACTCAACCAGACGCATGGATCAAGTTTGCCAACGTTGACTTCAAAGATGGCAGCATCACCAAGTGTTCGATTGGCTGGGTGAAGGATAAAAACACAAAAGACAAACCGCAGGACGATTTTTCAACATGTATCCGTCGATGGGAGCTTGCGGGGCCGTTCACCGAAAAAGGAAAAACGGCAGAACAACTCTTTGATATTGCCTTTGCGCCCGAACAGAACAAACAGCCGAAATGGAATTCGATCACCGGAGGTGAAATCAACAGAGGTGGAGAATCCCGTCCTCCCGGATGGCTTGATTTCCTTCAGCTATTTGAAGGGAAATACGAGCATGCCGTTGCGTATGTAAAAACCGAAATACCATCAGACAAAGCCCGCAAGGTCAGACTGAACCTCGGATCCGACGACGGCGTCAAAGTCTGGGTGAATGGAAAACTCGTCATCTCTCATATGTGTAAACGTGGGATGCGCCTGGGTGATGAATCAGTGGTCCTCGATTTGCAGAAAGGACAAAACACCATTCTGATGAAGATTATTCAAGCCACTCAAAACTGGATGGCCTGCGCCGAAATCCTCGACCTCGAAACCGGTGAACCATACCCCAACAAATCAACATCTGAACAGACTCACCTATCCAATAAAAAATCCTCCCTCGAGATTCGTGCGGGATCACCATCCGGCCCCATTCTTGCGGTCGCCACGAACGACCAAACCAGCGCTCCCCTACTCAAAAAACTGAAAGGCACCCATGACCTGTTTGTCGTCTTCAAAGAAAAAGTGCCACTGAGCTGGATTCGTATGGATAAATAGCCCCGCACACTAACAAAATCTTCCAGATTAACTAACAACTCATGACAATCTCACAACAGCTCCGAAGACGAGCACTTCATTATCTGACCATCCCATGCATCATCGGAGGCCAAAGCCATGCAGAAACCAAAGTGTATGTTTCGCCTCAGGGAAACGACCTTGCAGAAGGCAGCATCGAACAACCACTGGCATCGCTCGGCAAAGCCAGAGACCTGGTGCGTAAAAAACGGAACAACGATCCATCGAGTGCTCCAGCAACAATTATTCTACGTGGCGGTTCCTACAGCTTGAATGAAACGCTGCGGCTGGAACCTCAGGATTCGAATACCACCTGGCGTGCACATAACGATGAAACCCCTGTCATCTCAGGAGGGGCGATCATCAAAGGCTGGACAAAAATGAACCAGGATCTCCCGGAAATTTCAGAGCAAGCCAAAGGCAGGATCTGGAAAGCCCGGATCCAACCAGGTTGGCGATTTCACTACTTGTTTGTCGATGGTCAGCGTGCTCAGAGATCCATGTCGACTGATGCATTCTGGCGGAAGTGGCCCAAAGACCACACCATTGGCAAGCCGGATACCAAAGGACAATTGGTGACGTTTAAAAATAAAAATCAACTCAGTCACCTACCATCCAACGGTGATGCCGAATTTGTATGCATCATCGCACAGTATGGAGTCATGGGCAACGGGGTGGTGACGGATGTCAATCCAGAGAAAGGAACAATTCGCTGGAACAGCAAACTACTCAACCTGAGAAACTCCCGACATGGTGGTGAGCGGGGATACCGCTTTGAAAATGCGCTCTGCCTGATTGACCAACCCGGCGAATGGGCGGTCGACTCCGAACAGGGGGTCGTTTACTACTGGCCGAACAAGGGTGAAGACCTCAACAGCGCTCAGGTCATCGCCCCCCGCCTCAACCGCCTCGTCCACATTCAGGGGCAAGAAGACCAACAATCACTGGTTCATAAGGTAAACTTCAAGGGAATCACCTTTGCCTACACCGACCGACTTCCCGAAAACCAATGGCCCGACCATTGGCTATGCAGACAGTGGGAAAATGTCGATGCCTCTCTCTACTTCAGTGGCACCGAAGACTGCTCGGTCCGACATTGCAGGATCCTCCATAGCGGAAGTTATGGGATCACCATCAACCATCACGGACAAGGTAACGCCATCGAGCATTCTGAAATCGGATACACCGGCAGCGGTGGCATTTTTCTCGAGGGCTATGGCCCGGGTAATCTGGATGTAAACAAACACAATCACATTGCCTATAACTACATTCACGACCATGGCCTAGGCAACTACTGGCACTCCCCCAGCATCCAGATCTATCAAAGCGGACATAATACGATTCATCACAACTTGCTACAACGCTCTGCCTATAGCTCCATCTCCATGGTGGGCATGCATTACAAATACATGTCCGACAAAAAACTGTTCTTCCCAGGCACCCGTGATGGTCAATGGCACGCATGGAATTATTTCTGCGCCCGCCCGCAGGACTTCCCGAAAGAAATCCAAGAAGGGGTCAAAAATGGAACGTACCGTTTCAACCGGGAGACCATGAAACCCTACATGCACAGCCGCAATAACCTCATTGAGAAGAACGTGATTTCCGAGCCTCACTCAAAGCTCAACGAAGGTGGCGCTCTCTACGCCTGGTGCACGGGTAAGGACAACGTGTGGCGTAAGAATGTCATTTTTAAATCACGCTCGATGCCCGGCTCATCGATTCTCGCCTTGGATGACATTGCTGAGTATTTCACCATCGAAGACAATGTATTCTGGATCAACGGCAAAATTCTCGACGGAGTTGGGGCTCGAGGCACCGAACGAGGAAATACGGCCTCCGGAAACATCCGGGTCAACTTCCGCAAAGACCATCAGGCGAGACGCAGAGGAAACCTGAACAAATGGTGGGTCAATGTGAGTGACCGGGCCCCCTTGGACAAGCTTCTAAATGAAATCCGCACCGAGGTAAGCTCAAAGGGAGGGTGGCCGACGCTACCCGAAATTGGCATCCCATCCGAAGGCGAGACCATCACCAAATACGGCGAGGAAATCACACAGCCGAAAGGCTCGCATGTCACCATCGAAGAATAATCTCGAGATCACGGCTCTGAATAAAAAGATGAGCCCTATACCAATGAGGAAAGTAACTGGTAGTATTTTGAGTTGGTATTCGGCCTAATACCAAGTAGTAAAACAGACGGGACGATAGCCGAGATGAATGAGTTCTTTGGTAAGGCTCGACGAAGGAATGGTGCGGGCACCATGACTAAGGAGAAACAAAGCCAAAGGAGTCATTCATCCGGAACTCTCATGGATCACGCAGTGCTTTTCCAAATACCTCAACAACGATCAATCGTCTCGTCTGTTTTGCGGAGTGGTATAACATGGCGTGTTATCGGCAGGACGAACACACCAAACCCTAACAGCCTGAGACCCTGAGACACTGACAGGGTTCACATGATTGAAGAGGATTTACAGGATTTTTTTAGAAGGTAGCGATAGGTTTTGGCCACACCTTGATCTTTGAAAATTAAAAATCCTGACCATCCTGTCAGCGCCGCGGGCATCACCGGGATAATCTCCCTGTCGAAGGAGCCCTGTCCCCCCCCTTGCAATTTATGCAACTTGTAAGGACCTGTCCGTGGTGTTAATGTTGCGGCTCAAAGGATCCGGCAGCCTCGCCCTATGACGACACATCTCACTCCAGGTCTCAAGCCAAGACTCTCCAATAAGAGACATTCCAATAAGAGAAACACCAATGCGTGTGGGTTTGCTCTCTGGAGCCTTGCCCTCATCTCGCTCTGCCTGAGTTCCTGCATCCCAGCGCCCTACTTCAAGCCTCAGGCCGTGCACCTCTCCTATCAAGATGCCCCCGCAAGCATCCTCAAACATGCTTGGATCTCCCGGGAATCAAAAAAATTGCTGCGGCAGATGGAGCGGAACAAGATCAGTTCGCCAAGCAGCATCGGCCAACGTATTGCCCTTGCAGAACAAGCCATCGCCCAAACCAAATCCCGAAAACACAAGGGGAAACCCTCCGCCATCCCTTACTACCTGCAGGCAACGGAAACACTCTGGCCTGTGGTTCGCGATCACCCACATCCCGCCAATACTCCCGTTAAAAGCCCCGTTAATCATCAAGGTCAACTCACCCTGGCGCATCAACTCTATGCCCACGCTGCAGCGCATGCCACAGCAAGGGTCATCAACCACTACCCGATCCACGACAAGCAACAAAGTCTGACCATTGAAGGCCAAACAATTCACATCCATTGCGAAAACAAACAGAGTATCCACCCATCCTTTTTCGACCGCATTGATCCGTCAGATACTTACCGATATGGAAACCTCGGGGGAACACATTACAGGACAAAGGGCCTGGGAGCGGCCGCTGTCGGCTACCGGCAACAAGCACCGACAAACCACCCCACTGCACTGACGCCCTCACTCGACGGCATGTCTCTTCCGATTAACATCATCATTGACTATCCTCAAGACGGGAAGCCGCGACTTACCATCACCAATTTACTCAAGACCATACACACCCGGATCACTGGCAGTCCTCGGCAGCTTGAAACTGACTTTTCAGCTCCGATCGCAGCCACCGCAGCCACCCAATCGATCACAGCCGGGATCGCCTTTGCCCTTTCTCCGGACAAACATGGCAAGGAAGCCGGGCTATACAGCCTCTCTCCCTACGACCCAGATAAAATACCACTCATCTTTGTCCACGGACTGATCTCACAACCTGTCACCTGGACACGGGCAAGCAACTTTCTCATGGGAGATCCCATCCTTCGACAAACCTATCAATTCTACTATTACTACTATCCCACTGGGCAGACCCCGATCATTTCGGGAGCTCAACTCCGCCAAACGCTGATCAAGTTCTATCAGGATCACCCGGACAATCCCAATATGCAGCGCACGGTTCTGGTAGGACATAGCATGGGGGGGCTACTGAGCTCAATTCAAAGCCGAACTTTCAATCAGAAGCTGTGGGGACAGCTCTTCGTCAACGCCCCTCAAGAACGTGGCCCCAACTCCATCTATCCGCATGTTTCCATCCTCTTTGAGCACCCCACACTTCATCAAATCGAACGAACCGTCTTTATCGCAACCCCACACCGCGGCAGTTCGCTGGCAAACAACTGGGTCGGAAGGCTCGGTGCTGCATTCGTCAAGCTCCCCCAAAGTGTCAATAGCCTCCAAATCCACACCATCACTGACAACATGACCCATCTGGGTCGCTCCATTTTCCCCAGCAAAGGAAGCCCCAACTCCATCACCCAACTCAAGGCAAACACCCCGTCGTTACAGATCCTCAACCAACAACCGTTCAACAAGCGTGTCCAGTATCACTCCATCATCGGTGACCGTGGCCGCCGCGGCGACCCGAAACAAAGTTCGGATGGTGTGGTTGCCTACTGGAGTTCACATATCGAGGGAGCCAGCTCCGAAAAAATCATTCCAGCCAACCACGAAACCCACCTCCATCCCGAGGCTCATCGTGAACTGGCACGCATCCTCCACCTGCATGCAGCGGCAGAAAAAAATTGACGGGACGACAGCCGAGATGAATGAGTTCTTTGGTAAGGCGCGACGAAGGAATGGTGCGGGCACCATGACTCAAACCATCCTCCCAGTTAAATTGGCAGAATGGTTTGCGTTTAGGATGATGAGTCAGTCAGCAAGCTGAATGGCAAGGGGGCACTGAATCTTTTAGATTTTACCGTTGTTGCGCGTCGGTTGCATAGCCCGCTATGCGCCTTCCTTGCGCCTAGTTAAAATCGAAAACCTTCAGTGCCATTCAGCCAATTTAACTGATCAAAATGTATAAGGAGAAACAAAACCAAAGGAGTCATTCCTCCGGAACGCTCATGGGTCACGCGTGCTTTTCCACATACCTCAACAACGATCAATCGTCTCGTCTGTTTTGCGGAGTGGTATTATTCATCCCACAGGCTTTGCAGCGTAAACGGACTTCCCTCCAAACACCAAAAAGCCCCGTCGACATAACGCCTCTTGCGGTCGAGCCCGGCGATTTGATTCATCTCCTCATCAGTTAGTTGAATATCTGCAGCCGCAAGGTTCTGAGCTTGCCTCTCTGGATTTGTCGATTTGGGAATCACCGATGTCCCACGGTTTACAGCCCAAGCCAGCATGATTTGCGCGGAAGAAACACCATGGACTTCAGCAATCTTTTGAATCGTTGTATCCTGAAGTAAAACAGGCTCATTTTCAGCCTTGAGAAACTCAGGACGGTCTGGTGAGCCCAGCGGAGAATATGCGGTCAGGGCAATCCCGTGTTGTTGGCAAAACGAAAGCATTTCGGGTTGCTGCATGTACGGGTGCAGCTCGATCTGATTCATCTCCGGTTTGATTCTGGCGGAAGCATACAATGCCGCCAATTTCTTCTGGCTGAAATTGCAGACGCCGATGTGTCGAACCAATCCAGCATCAACCAAGTCCTCCATACCCTTCCAGGTCGCGGCCAAACTCGCCGGATCCGGTGCTTGCACTTCACTCCCGGACTCGGGGAAAAAGATATCGGAGGCGAAACTCACCGGCCAATGCATCAGATAGAGGTCCAGATAATCAAGCTGCAGATCCGCCAAGGTTTTTTCCAAGGCTACTCTCACCTGCCCCTCAGCATGCGCATTGTTCCACAACTTGGAAGTTACCCAAAGCTCTTCCCGGGGAATCGATCCAGTGGAAATCATCCCATTGAATGCCGCACCGATCTCCTCCTCGTTTTCGTATGCCGACGCGCAATCAATATGACGGTAGCCCAGAGACACCGCATCTTGAACCGCCTGACCCACTTCGCCAGGTGCCGATTTCCACGTGCCCAAACCTAAGACCGGCATGCGGTCTCCATTTTCAAAATTATGATACTTCATGATGATGTTCTCTTCGGTCCAATGACTACTGATAGATACGATCAAGTACAGCCCCATCTGTCAAACCTACTGCGGTAAAGATCTGCTGTCATCCTCCGGACGAGCAATCAAAAAAACAGGCGCGTGCCTCACGCGCCGGAGGCACGCAAACTTCGTTCTCACCCACTCCTTAAAAGCCATGACCCCCGTCCAGAAAAACTGGACGAGGGTCATGGCGGAGGGAGTGGGATTCGAACCCACGGTGATATCACTACCACACTCGATTTCGAGTCGAGCGCCTTAAACCGAACTCAGCCATCCCTCCAGAATGGCCTCCGCTGTGCGGCGACGCGCCATAGCTATGTCCAGAGCCTCGAAATGTCAAAGCCCGAAACATAAAAAAATCGGGATTGGCCAAAACGGCCAACCCCGAAAAATTCAATCAACAATAAACGAGCCCCTTAGCGACGGCGACGCAGCACAAAGGCAAACGCACCTAAACCAAGCAAGGCTGTGGATGTCGGTTCTGGAACTGGAATAGTAACCAAGTTATATGCAGCATTATTACCCGCTCCAAAATCATAATTAAAATTACCATGCTCACCAATTACTACAGACCCAGTAGAAGCAGCCCCCTCGGCAACAACAGCATCTGTGTTATTACCCGGATCTTCAAGAAATAGACCTGTTCCGTTAACATCTCCATGGTAGTAGACAAAAAATTGGTCTGATAGACTTAAATCACTACCATTACCAATAACTGTATATATAGGTTGGCCTGCCAAAGAAGATGTATCACCAGCATCTTCGAATGAAGCCGACCATACACCATCAAATCCTGCAGCCCCCATAGTTCCTGATGATAACTCATCAAATGCCGAAGCCATAGCAGTGCCATCAGTCAAAGCTTGAATATCAGCTATTGACATAGAACCAAACGAACCGATAGCAACAAAACCAGAGCCATCTGCAATAACATTGCCTGCATTATCGACAATAGCGCTTGTAGTAGCATCATAATCTACATAATTCGTTCCATTAATCGAAATCGCAGCATTTCCAACTACTGTCGAAGCTACTAGAAACGAGGACAGAGCCAGCGTATAATTAATACTTTTCATATTGATCTGTGTTTTTAACATAAACAGAATTAGAGATTTTCGTAGCCTGATGGAGGCAAAAGCTTGAGGTTAAACTCTCTTGTTCCATAACGGTTAATGATAAATGCACTAGGAAGCTCCACCGATGACTGGTCTGTATTGCCGGCTCCAACTTTTCTCCAACCGACACCAAAAATGCCTCCCGTTGAATAAAAATAAGTTTCAAATCCACCGTCGGGCTTACGCAACATGACCTGATCAGCCTTAGCAAACGATGTGGCCCCAGTCAAAACTTGACTCATTCCACTAGATTCAAAAGTGCTCCCAACAGGGTATACTCCACTGATGAAGTTGAACTTTTCCGTGATCGCAGCAGACGTCTGAACCGTCCTTACTGTCCCTGTTAAAACCAAACTCAGATCTACATCCCCCTCTCGGTAAATGTAAAAACTATCCGTTAAAATAAGAGGTTCATTCGCAAAATCTTCGTTTCCAGCCCCAACCTTACGCCAACCTAATCCAAAAAGTCCACCTGTGCAGTAGTAGTAGGTGTCAAAACCGCCCGGTTTTCTCAAATATATCTTATCCGCATTAGCAAATGAAGACGCTCCATGCAAGCCAGCAGAATTATCTGCTCCGAAAACATCTGAGAGAGTCATTGCAGCTCTCATTTGATATTTGTCCCCAACAGCGAGACCGTCTGCTGCTAAATTTCCGGACGTAGTGAGAGCATTTCCGCTCCAAACTGTTACTTCTTCAATGGCTCCATTGAGCTCAGCATCTGCAGCATCTGTAATTTCCAGAATATAGGTTTTTCCTGCGGTCAATGCTGTTCCAAAATCTACATTGGTATCAGTCAGCGTAGCTCCCGATACTCCTGTAAAGCTTCCTGCGACTGAAATCGACTCATGCAGAGTCAATCCGATCAGGTTAAACTGGCCCGCTTTCAGGGTGTGGGTGACGAAACCGGAAGGCTTGGTGTAAGCCGTGGTTTGGGCGAAAAGCCCGGATGTTCCAAGCAGCATCGCTGCCATGGTAATAATCGTGGTGTTTTTCATGTACTTGTCTAGGTTGTTGATTGAATGCGACAGGACGAAACCTCGCTGCCTGTCTCCCCCGCTGCACCCGATCCAGAGCCTCACTCTAATGATAAAAATAGAGATCACCCCAAAAAGCACGCAATGAGTAGACAGCCTAAGCTGTCGATTGGAGATAAACTGCCTATGCCCCAAGCTGATGTCAACTTAGAAAGTCAGAAAAAATCAGTGCTTCAGAGGGGCGAAATCAATGAAAATAAGGGGCATACGGGGCTTTCCCCCTATTTTTTATTACGCATCCATTACGCACCACAGAGCATCCCGGGTTCGCTCACTGAAACTCACTCCCAGTGGCTGATGGCCCTCAGCCCGTCGAGTCGCTCCTGGATTTGCGACTCCGTCACGGTTTCGAGTCGGCGGGTCGAGAAATCCTGACAAGTGAAACTGGCAACGACGGATCCCTGGACAACGGCATCCCGGATCTGGTCAAAGCTGAAGCTTGAGCCCCCCAGTGATGCCAGATAACCGGCCATGGCACCGAGGAAAGTGTCCCCGGCCCCCGTAGGATCAACAATTTCGCGCAATGGCCAGGCATGAAAACGGAAAATGGCATCATCCGGACCAAAAAGAATCGCTCCAAATTCGCCCAGTTTGATCACGACGTAGCGCGGCCCCTTGGCCAACAACTTTTCGCCGGCAACAATCAAATTGCTATCACCCGCCAGTTCGCGCGCTTCGGACTCATTAATCACGAGGAGGTCAATCCTTTGCAGCACTTCATGCAAGCGCTCATTGGCAATTTCGATCCAAAGGTCCATGGTGTCAGCCACCACAAAGGCGTGCTCCGCTGCACACTGGTCGAGCATTTGGATTTGGTTGTCCGGCGACATATTGGCTGGAACCACGATCCGAGCATCTGCAATTGCGCCAGGGACCTTGACATCCCAGCTTTCGAGCACATTGAGTCCCACCCGGTGCGTGGTCCGCTCGTTCATGTTCTCATGATATTCTCCGGTCCAGGTAAAGGAGGCCCCCTCGGAACGTTCCACTCCGGTCAGCGTCACACCGTGCCCCTCGAGCATAGCAAGATGATGTTCGGGAAAATCGTGCCCAACCACTCCGACCAGATGCACTGGTGAAGTGTAATAGGTGGCGGCAAGCGCGGCGTAGGCAGCGGAGCCTCCAAGCAGGTTTTCAGCTTCTGCGGAAGGTGTGGAAATATGGTCGATGGCGATGGTACCGCCGATTAAAATAGACATAGGAAATGAGGAATAATGGGTTCAGAATTAGCAGGTTAAAAACAGAAATGGGATGAGCGCTATCCTAGCGGTAGGGAGGATTGGCCCCCAATCCTCCGCTCGTGGTCACTCTTTATGGGGTTTCATGGGATTGACGGCAGCTCAGGCTGGCAACTTAAGGCGAAGCTCACGTGTCGCAGCAGCCACATCAGCAGCTTGGAGCAGCGCGGAGACTATGACCACGCGTCGGGCACCGGAAGCAAGCACCAATTCAAGATTTTCCGCTTTGACTCCACCGATACAGAATACGGGAATCCGCGAACCGACCGATTGCTCGACCCGGTCAATGTCCAGCAGGCCAATGCCCGGACGCCCTTGCTTGGTAGGCGTGGGAAACAAGGGACCAAAACCGATGTAATCAAAGCCCTCATCCAGAGCGGCGGCAGCCTGCTCAGGAGAATGGGTCGAACGCCCCACCAGCATCTCCTCTCCGACAATCGCCCGAACACCGTCCAGGGAGCCATCATCTTGCCCGATATGCAGTGCATCCGCCCCTACTTCGACGGCTACATCCGGAAAATCGTTGATCACCAGAGGCACCCCGTGATCGCGACACATGGCAGGCAGGTCAGGGGCCACGGAATGCAACAGGTGAAGCACGCCAGCAGCATCGTATCCCTTGGCCCGAAGCTGCAATATATCGACCCCGCCACGCAGCAGGTCTTTGGCTACGGCTTCAAGGCGGGGTTCATCAACATATCCGGTATCGAGGATACCGTAGAGTCTTGCGTTTTGTAATGCATCCTTCACGGCCCAAGCCATGCAATGAAACCTCCCAACATTCAA
Organism: Oceaniferula marina; assembly: GCF_013391475.1. NCBI lineage: Bacteria > Pseudomonadati > Verrucomicrobiota > Verrucomicrobiia > Verrucomicrobiales > Verrucomicrobiaceae > Oceaniferula > Oceaniferula marina. The sequence continues at coordinate 59,738 of NZ_JACBAZ010000010.1, forward strand.
GTATCAAGCGCATCATCGTCACCTCCAACAGCATACACTCCCGTAGGACAGGTTTCCCAACCTGTCGACAACCCAAGGTCTTCACCCAACGATCACACATCCCCAGAACCGCCGGCAGATTAAAAATCCGCCCTACTTTCCGTCCAGCAGCATACACTCCCCGTAGGACAGGTTTCCCAACCTGTCGACAACCCAAGCCCCTCACCCAACGCTCACACATCCCCAGAACCGCCGGCAGATTAAAAATCCGCCCTACTTTCCTTCCAACAGCATAGACTACCCGTAGGACAGGTTTCCCAACCAATAGTGTTCGGCATGCTCTGATGGCGGTATGTGACAAAAGTGTCACTTGTACATTTTAACATATTTTGCTTTAATCCTTCGCGTGGAACCGGGAAGGAAAGCCAAGCCTGATATTAGTCAGAATCAACTCCAGAG
>NZ_JACBAZ010000011.1 GCF_013391475.1 Oceaniferula marina
CGTCAGGTCATTGCCGATGGCGGGCAGGGGAACCTGCTGCAGATTCACAAGGATTACCCGAACCGTTGGAACGCCTGGGACGTGGATGTATTTTACAAAGATCAGGTGGAAAACCTGGATGGACCGGCGGAGGTGGAAGTGCTCGAAGACGGACCACTTCGTTCGGTGTTGCGCGTGACCCGTAAGTTCGGCCACTCCTGCATGGTGCAGCGCATCGTGCTGAATGCCGGCAGCCGCCGCCTCGACTTCCATTGCGAAGCCGACTGGCAGGAACACGACCGCCTGCTCAAGGTGGCCTTCCCGGTGGGTGTCAGCAGCCTGCGGGCGAGCTACGAAATCCAGTATGGCCACGTCGAACGCTCGACCCACGACAATACCAGTTGGGATGTTGCCAAGTTCGAGGTGCCGGTGCACAAGTGGGCGGACCTTTCCGAGGGAGATTACGGAGTGGCGATGATCAACGACTGCAAGTATGCGGCGGATATCAGCGGAAATGTGATGCGCCTGACTCTGCTCAAGGCCGCGAATGCGCCTGACCCGACAGCTGACCGCGGCAAGCACAGCTTCAGTTATGCCATCCTGCCTCACGCGGGAAGCTTGCAGGAAGGAGGCGTGATCGAAGAAGCTTATGCTTTCAACGTGCCGATGCTGGCGGTGGATGCCGCGGCATCAGCCGGGGAGCTTCCCACGGAGAAATCCTTCATCAGCGTGGATCGTCCGGGAGTGATTCTCGAGGCGGTGAAACCTGCCGAGAAATCGGATGCGGCCGTGGTTCGCTTCTACGAAGCCTACAACACCCGCGGACCGGTGACGTTGAGCACGGATGTGCTGGAGGGCAAGGTAGGCGAGGTTGATTTGTTGGAAAATGCTTACACGGGTGAAAGCCCGGTGGAGGTGTTCGACGGGGATGTGACCTTGCAGGTCAAGCCGTTTGAGATCCGCACGCTGGCGTGGAAATAATACCGGTCGGCCGAACGGCTGAAACCGGTAACGGATATTTGATAAGCTGCACCTGCTTCGGGAGGTGCAGCAAAAAAAATGCGGAAGAGGCTAGCTCTTCCGCATTTTGTATAATGTCTTGTTGGGTGTGGTTCACCCGGGCTTGGGATTAGACATCGGTGCTTGGTCCGTCACCTCCGCCACCGCGAGGTCCGCCTTTGCCACCCCCTTTACCTCCTTTACCACCTTTACGGGGGCCGCCTTTGCCTTTCTGGCCGCCGCGGTGAGGCATGTGGATAGCGTCAGGGTAGTTTTCCCGGACCCACTCCCGAACACCTTCGCGTTCGTCTTCATCGAGTTTGCCATTACCATTGGCATCAAATTGCTTGAGCACGGCTTCGTGGATTTCCTTGCGTTGGGCCTCCATGGCTTCACGGGCTGCTTTGCGTTCTTCTTCACTCAGCTTGCCGTCGCCATCGGTGTCGAAGCGCTCGAGCATTTTTGCTTTGGCTTCAGCGCGGCGTTTTTCCATGGCCTCTCGTGCAGCTTTGCGCTCTTCTTCATTGAGTTTGCCATCTCCGTCGGTGTCAAACTTTTTGATCATTTCAGCGTGGCCAGGGCCTTTGCGGCCTTCTCCTGGTTTGCCTCCTTTGCCTGGACCTCCCTTACCTTGGGGGCCTTGAGCGCTTGCTACCATTGAGCAGGCGATCAGGCTGGTGAGGGACGTGACGATTATTTTGGTCGTTTTCATCGGTTTGTTTTTGTCTTGGTTAGTGGGTCATCCCTTGGAGCGGTTTCTCCTTTGGGTTGTGCCAGTGAAACCCTCGAATCCGGAAGAGGTTGCAAAAAAAGCTGATTAAAAAATGAGAAGCTCGTCACAAGGCGTTATGAATAAGTGCGTTCCAACTACTTAACTTTCATTGATTTTTTCTAATTCTTGATTTATGCACTTGGATGCTGCTCGGCTTTCCCATATGATCTTCCGGGTATGAAGTGTCCACGTTGTGTGCAGAGAATCCACCGGGGAGCGGAGCAATGTCCGCACTGTGGATTTGCTTTGTCGGATTTGGATGCTGTTTTTGGTGCGGGTGAGGTGAGGATGAGGCGTTTGAGTGACGCAGCCGGGGTGTTGCGTTTATCGGAGAGGAAGCGGGCCGAGAAGTGGTTTGACCGATTTGAGCAGCAGTTTCCGCAGTTGTTTTTCAGTGTGTATTACGGAGCCTTGGATGAGGTTTCGAATATGAGACAGTTTGGGATATGGTTGTTGAACCGCGGGGCATTTGAGGATGTGGATTTGAGTCGGCCGAATGAGGGGGGGGTTCTGTTATTGGTGGATGTCAATTCGAAGACCGCGTTCATGGCACATGGCTACTTACTGGATTTTTATTTACGTGAAAAAGATAGCTTCAAGGTGCTTTCCAAGGCGCACCCTCATTTGTTGAAGGAAGATCATTGTAAGGCCTTGAAGGTGGTTATTTCAGAGTTGTCAGCGGTGTTGCGGCAGCGGTCTCGATCCGCACGCCGGAGGCCGCGAAAATATCAAAAGTTGGCGGGTTGCCTGCCGGCGGATCCAAGCCCGTTGTTGGAGCCTTTACGCGCGACTGGAGTTGATGAGCATGAGAGGAATGGGGGCGGGGCTGAAGTTCGTTTGGCGGATTCGCTTGCGTGTGAGCCGTCAGCGCATGGAGAGGAGCGGGGAGCATGAAGGGGGGGGTGAACGGGCTGAGAAGTTTCTGTTTTGGTTTCTGTTTTGTGTTCGGCACATCCTGTTTATGGGCTCAATCGTTGCCTCAGTGGTCTGAGGAGGATCGTCAGCTGCTGGAGAAGGGGGAGCTTGTAGTTGGTGGCGTGCTTTTGGTCGAAGATCCTGCTGCCGGGGCGTCGATCAGGCAGGAGACGGAAACTTCAGCAGAGCAGGGGGGCGCCCCGGTTGATTTAGTGGAATCCTCCGGAGTGTTGGAGGTAGATGTTCCCGAGGCCAGGGTGCGGTTGGAGCCTGTGCCCGATCAGTTTTTATCGTCTTATTTTTCTGCAGCTCCTGAAAGTTATTTGATCGATCCTCAACGATTGTTCAGCAATCAGGAAACACTGGATCGGGAAGGGTACCTGAAGTATTACGCTGATGAGTCAGAGATTGATGTTCGGGTCTATATGTTTGATGCGCATCAGGAGATTCCAGCCCCATACACCTTGGGGCGCCTGGTTGAGGGCACCTTTGTCGATGGGCCTTTGACGGCAGTGGTTTTTTATTATCTGGGGCAACCGGAGCGCAGTGAGTTGCTGTTTGGCGGAGAGGGGGCCGCTGAAGTCAGCAATGAAGAGTTATGCAAAATTCTTGAATCGGCAAAAATCAAAGCTCTGGAGAAATCCGATGCGTCGACGCAAATGGAGTCTTTTCTTATTCAATTGTCGATTTCAACCTATTGGATGGAGCAGGATATTCTCGAGCGAACAAAGCAAGTAGCTGAAGCCCGTGGAGCTCTCGATGAATCGAAGGGCGATACGGAAGAAGCGGGTGAAACCGAAGGGACCTTCGAGCTGATTCAACCCTATCTGTGGTATGGAATAATGGGGCTGGGGGGCGTTGCTTTAACCTTGGTTTCTTTGCTTCTGATTGTCAGGCTTTGGTTGCGGAGTCGGCGCTATCACTTCCCGGTGCTGGACATCCCCAAACGTCTTGGCGCGGATTACGCCGCAGGTGTCGGATCGGTGATTGGTTTTCACAATAAAACCGATTCCCCATCGTCTCAGAGGGACCAGATTCCAGATTATTTGACCAGATTATAGTGCTAGATGCGTAGTAATTTAAAAAGTAAACACTCGTTTTTCGAAATAGCGCATATTTTGCATAAAATTTCTTTACCTGACTCTGGATTTTGATATTCTACAGCCGTCCTCGCAAGGGGGCGAGACAGTCCGATTGGCACCGTTCATACAGGTTAGGGGGTTTCCTGGTGATCATCGCCGATCGGACTGTTTAATTTTGTACGGGGTGTGTGATTTTGTGGGGGTGATGCGAGTCTGATTGGGATTGTGTCAAGGTGGGGATTTCAGTTGAAAATCAGAGGTTTATGGTGCATCCTAATTGGTGAGTCAGAGGATGGCTTACCTATTTGGCCCTTTCCGGTTTTGTGCTGTTGAGTGATTTTAGCTCATCTTGACGATGTATCGGAAGGTGCTCGATAGCTAATTGATAGTGATTCTTGAACGAAATTTTAGCTGATTAGCGTTATATTCGATACATATGTTGCGACAATCTATTCAAAGAATGGGCCGAATGTTTGCCATGGGGGGGCTCTTGATGAGTTCTTCTCTGGTTTTTGGTCAAGTGTTGCCGTTTAATGAGAAAAAGGTGCCTGAGAGCAAGGATGATTTATTATCGATTCAGCAGGCGTTGATGGAGCATCAGGATCAGGCACGTATGGCCACGGTGAGTGTGAAGTTGGAGCAGGGTTTTGGCAGTGGCGTCATCGTTTCGCCTGAGGGCTTGGTTTTGACGGCGGCCCATGTTTCGGGAGGTGTGGGTAAGGAACTGACGATTGTGATGAACGACGGTTCGGAGTACAAGGCGGTTTCCATGGGCTTGGTATCGACAACGGATGCGGCGATGGTCCGGATCGTGGATAAGGGACCGGAAGGTGGTTCTTTTCCTCATGTGGAGATCAACAAGGAAAACGATTATATGTTGGGGCACTGGGTTTTTGCGCTAGGGCATTCAGGAGGTTTTGATCAGGACCGGGGGCCGGTGCTGAGACTGGGGAGAATTGTTCAGGTGAAAGAGTCCACCTTGCAGAGTGATTGTAAGGTGATTGGCGGTGATTCAGGTGGTCCTTTGTTTGATATGGCGGGCCGACTGATTGGTATTCACAGTCGGGTTGGTCGGGAAACTGTGGTTGAAAACATGCATGTGCCGATGCGTGAGTATCTCAAACACTGGGACGCAATGGAGAAAAATGAATTTCTTGGTGACGGTCCCTTTGCCCAGCGCCCGGTCAAGGGATCTGGTTTTCTAGGTATGGGAACCAAAGATAGTGACGATGGCCTGATGGTTAGTAAGGTGGGTAAGGGAATGGCTGCGGAAAAAGCCGGAGTCAAAGTGGGCGATATTATTTTGGAAATGGACGGGGAAGTCATTGAGAACAAGACGTCATTGAAGACCTTTCTTGCTGAGAAAGCCGCTGGGGATTCGATTCAGATCAAGCTGTCTCGTGGTGGAGAGGAGCAGCTTATTAAAGTGAAGCTTGAAAAGAGATAAGGAATTTTGCGTGAGCGGTGCTCAATGAAGCGCTTGATGTCGTGTTGAATATCAGAGGAAAAATACAGGAAATGAAAACAAGGGAGAGATATCGCAATGGATCGGGTCGCTGTCGACTGGCGGTTGCCGTCTTACTGCTGATGGGGTCGTTCTGGCTACATGCCCAGAATGTGCTTCCAGCGGATATCAGGATTAATGGCAAGGTGATGTGGGAGGCTTTTGAGTCCCAGCGACAGGTTTTGCAGCAGAGCAGTGCTGTGGTTTATACGGATGGAAAATCCCATGTGAAATCGGTTTACGGTGTGGTTGTCAGCGCTGATGGTTACGTGCTGACCAAGGCGAGCGAGATTGAAGGTAAAAAGAGTATTTCAATGCGCATTGGTCGTGACCTTTACACGAATGTTGAAGTGGTCAACGTGGATCCCAGGTGGGATGTGGCGATGTTGAAAGTGGCTGCAGACCATCCTTTGGTTCCCGTGGACTTAAGTGAAGATGATGATGTGGTGCAGGGGCACTGGGTGGTATCCAATGGATCGGCCTCGCGAAGCACACGCCGGGTGCGAGTCGGGGTGGTGAGTGCCATGACTCGTGAGATTAAGAGTTCGGCGAGTGATGTGATTCTCGGGGTTATGCTGAGTGCTGATGATGCGCTTAAGGTGGAGAAAGTGACGCCAAAGTCAGGAGCCGAAAAGGCCGGCCTCAAACCGGGGGACGTGCTTAAACGATCGGGGGATGTGGAATTGAAGGAGCGAGCCGATTTGCTGAAGTCGATGAAAGGAAAAAAGCCGGGTGATACGCTTGAAATCGAATTGTTACGGGAGAAAAAAACGATGCTTTTGGAAGTGGAGTTGATGGCTCGTCCGGGGAAGCAAATGATGTCGCGGAATGACCAGATGAGTGGTGGCGAGGATTCCCTGTCAAAGCGGAGGGATGGGTTTCCCCGGGTGATTCACCATGATACACCTCTGATTAAATCTTCAGTCGGGGGGCCATTGCTGGATCTCAACGGCCTCTGTATTGGTATGAATATCGCCCGGGCCAGCCGGGTGGCCACCTTTGCGATTCCGGCACGTGAACTTCGTGGCATCATTGAGAACATGATCCCCTGATTTTGGGGAACCGTTTTGGCGAACCGTTTTGGGGAATCGTTTTGGTTTTTATCAATGTCCGCGGATTTGAGAATCCACGGCATACCCTTCATATCGGCTTGAAATTTTCAGGATGCGTGTGCATGAGCTTTGGCCGCCATGGATAAAGCGATACTGATTGCCGCCTTGTTGCTGGCCGTGATAGCGGCTGTGCAGGGGGCGAACTGCGTTCACCGCGGGGTTCGTTCCCGCTGGACAGTGGTGTGGCTTTTATTGTCCTTTGTGGCCCAATTGGCGGTGTTGTCCATGCGCAGCCAGTTACGAGGTGCCTGTCCACTGGGTGATACCGGTGAGGTTTTGTTGTTTTCTGCATGGTCTTTGACGATGTGTTACCTCTTGGTGGGCTCGGTGTATCGTTTGTCATTACTCGGGGTGTTCACGGCTCCCTTGGTGAGTTTTTTGCTTGGGGTGGCACTTGTTCCGGGGATGATGGAACCCAATCCAGAGCATGCAGTCAGTTCGGATGTATGGAGGGGCTTACACGCGGCTTTTTCTGTCCTGGCCTACGGGGCCTTGGGTTTGTCTGCTGTGGCGGCGATGATGTTTCTGGTGTTGAACCAGCAACTCAAGGATGCGCATTTGACCACTGGTTTGTTTCAGAAGCTGCCGCCGGCCCGGGAGTTGATCTTTGTGGTTCGACGTCTGCTGATTCTAGGTTTTGCGGTATTAACCATGGGGGTGGGTTGTGGGGTTCTGATGAAAACGAGTTCAGAGGTCGTGAACAAGCATTTACTCGTCGCCTTCGGCGTGTGGGGCTGTTACGGATTGTTGTTACTTGTGACTTGGTTGCGGGGCGTGCCTCCCAAAACGTTGGCGATTTCGGTGATGGTTTTGTTTGCGCTCTCACTGATGGTTTTTGTTTTGCTGTAAATGGAGTTGATTTGCATAGGGTTGAATCATGAAACCGCACCCGTTGAGGTGAGGGAACATTTTGCCGTGCCTGCGGAGAGCCAGGGCGAGCGTGCCCGGCAGCTGATTGAATTGGATTCCATTGGTGAAAGCGTGGTCTTATCCACCTGCAACCGTATGGAGGTGTATGTGGTGGTTGAGGATGGCCGGCAAGGTGCTGAGTCACTGAAACATCATTTGGCTTGCGGTCGGGAGGAAGAAGCCCGGCAGCATTTGTATCTGAAAGAAGGTGATGATGCCCGGAGGCATTTGTTCCGCTTGGTTTGCGGCTTGGATTCCATGGTGCTTGGTGAGACGGAGATTTTTGGCCAAGTCAAACAGGCATACAAGCAGTCTCACGAGGCGGGCGCAACCAAAGGAACGCTCAACAAGCTGTTTCAAAAATCCTTTGCCGTAGGAAAAAAAGTCCGAACCCATACCCGGATTCAGGTTGGACCGACGTCGGTGGGCAGTGTGGCCGTGGATCTCGCTGAAAAAATCTTCGGGGCTCTGAAGGGCTGTCATGTGATGATTATTGGTGCGGGGGAGACCAGCCGGAAAGTGGCGATGAGTATGCTGTCCCGAGGGGCGAAGGATCTCACGGTGACCAACCGTTCCGAGCAACGGGCGATCGATCTGGCCGCCGAGTTGAATGGGAAATCGGTTCCTTTTACCGATTGGGAAAACACCCTGATCGATGCCGATGTCGTGGTTTCATCCACGGGTGCCACCGAACCTGTATTGCGTGCTTCCCAGATTGAAGCGGTAAGGAAGAAGCGGAAATACAAGCCCCTGTTTTTGATTGATATTGCTGTGCCTCGAGACATTGAGTCCGCGGCGGGAGAAATAGAAGAGGTATACCTTTACGATATGGATATGTTGCAAAAATTGGCTGGAGATGCCAGAGCGTCCCGTCAGCAGCAGGTTCAGGTATGTGAGCAAATGATTGAGCAGGAAATGCAATAAGATGATGAAACCATTGGTGATAGGAACTCGGGGTAGTGCGCTGGCGTTGGTTCAGGCGGAAATGACAGAGGCTGTATTGGCTCAGGTCTTCCCTGACCGCGAGGTGATCCGCAAGGTGATTCAAACAACCGGGGATCGGCGGACGGATGTTCCTTTATCCGAAGTTGCGAAGGTGGAGGGGGTTTTGGATAAAGGCGTGTTTACCAAGGAGTTGGAGGTGGCGCTTGAGGCTGGAGAGATTGATCTAGCCGTGCACAGCATGAAGGATGTGCCGACGGTGCTGGCGGATTGCTTTGAGATTGCCGGTGTGTTGGAGCGGGCACCGGTGCGGGATGTGTTGATTTCCTGTCATGATGGAGGTTTGCAAGGTCTGCCAGAAGGCGCGACCGTCGCAACAAGTAGTGTGCGTCGTCAGCGTCAGTTACTGTTTTTACGTCCCGATTTGAAGCTGGTGGATATCCGTGGCAATGTTCCTACTCGATTGCGTAAATTGGCAGAGCAGGATGAGCTCGATGCCATCATGTTGGCGGAGGCTGGTTTGATTCGTTTGAATTATGATTTGTCGCAACCACTGGATGGTGGGCTGTGGGCGACGCCGCTTGATGCCGGGCAATGTCTGCCGGCAGCGAGTCAGGGGATTGTCGGCTTTGAAATACGAAAATCCGACGTTGAGGTCCGGGAGGTTGTCGAGAGCATTACCCATGCCTCATCCATGGTTCAGTGTCGGGCGGAGAGGGAGTTTTTACGCCTCTTGGATGCCGGCTGTCACACTCCGGTGGGCGTGCGCTCATGGATCGTGGACGGGACGTTGCATATGGACGGGCGTGTGTTTTATGAGGAGGAAAAGGCTGACCTGCCGCCGCGCGAGGCGCAGGCTCAAGGGGATGCCGGGGCTCCGGAACAAGTGGCCTCCCAACTGTATGCTTCGTTGACATGAGTGGTATCTGTTATCTCGCTGGAGCCGGCCCGGGAGACCCAGGCTTGGTTACCCTGAAAACGCGCCAATGCATTGAGCAAGCGGATGTGTTGGTATATGATGCTTTGAGCAGTGCCGAACTCTTGAATTGGGCCTCACCCGACTGTGAAAAAATTGATGTCGGTAAAAGGGCCGCCAATCACAAGCTTCCGCAGGAGGAAATCAATGCCCTGTTGGTAGAGAAAGTCAGCCAGGGCAAGGTCGTTGTCCGACTGAAGGGCGGAGATCCGATGATTTTTGGTCGGGGTGGGGAAGAGGCGGCGGTGCTGGCTGATGCTGGTTTGCGTTTTGAAATTGTGCCCGGTATTTCGTCGGCTTTTGCCGGGCCTGTGTATGCCGGTATTCCTCTGACCCATCGTGAATACGGGCCCCAGCTGACCTTGTTTTCCGGTCATGAGTCGAGTAGTAAAACCGAAACTGAGCTCGATTATGCACAGCTGGCCAAGGCCCCGGGGACGAAAATTTTTCTGATGGGGGTGTCCCGGTTGCGTTCGATTACGGAGCGCCTGATCGAACACGGCGCTGCCCCTGACACGCCGATGGCGCTGACCCGCTGGGCGACCACCGGACGACAGAAAACAATCACTGGCACGATTGCCACCATGGCTGACATTGCCGAAGCTGAACAATTCAAAGCCCCAGCTGTGGGCGTTATAGGAGATATTATCAAAGAAATGGACAAGATTAACTGGTATGAAGATCGCCCGCTGAAGGGGAAACGTATTGTGGTGACCCGGAGCCGAGCCCAAGCGAGTGGATTGGTGCGGGAGCTGAGTGCCCTCGGCGCCGATGTGCTCGAGCTTCCCGTGTTGCGGATCGCTGATCCGGAAGACAAAGCCGCTTTTGCCGAGAGTGTGGCCAATGCCCATACCTATGATTGGTTGGTATTCAGTAGCACCAATGGGGTGCGGCGCTTTTTTGACGCCTTTTATGCCATTTACGATGATGCCCGTAGTCTGGGGGGCGTTCGGATTGCCGCAGTAGGTCCGGGCACCGAAAAGGAGATCAAGCAGTACCGTTTTTCGGTTGATCTTGTCCCGGACAATCACATTGCCGAAGGTATGCTTGAGGCATTCAAGCAGGATCATTGCATTGACAGTCAGACGATGCTCTGGATACGGCCGGAAAATGCCCGTCCTGTGCTTGCTGACGGGCTGAGTGCCATGCAGGCGATCGTCGATGAGTGCGTTGCTTATCGGATCGAAGCGGAAACCGAAGACCCCACGGGGGCTGCCGCTCGATTTGCCGAGGGCGGGGCGGATATGGTTACCTTTACCTCCTCGTCCACCGCCAAGTATTTCCATGAACTTGGCTTGCCGTGGCCCGAGGGGTGCAAGGCTGCGAGTATCGGACCGATTACCTCAGCCAAACTCCATGATCTCCATTGCGGACCTGTCGTGGAAGCAGAGGATCACAACCTCGAAGGGCTCGTGAAAGCGATAGTCTCGGAGTTGGCTTGAGGTCATAGAAATCGTGCATTGATCAGCGCCCTTTCCGATGGGGAGGGCGGTGAACTTGGTTACAGTGCTGGATTTTGATTATGGGATTGCACCTGTAAAATTCAGGTGAATAGTGTGGTCTTGTTCCCTTTTCAGCCTGGGCTTTGCCGTCCACCTGGAAATGTCACAAATGCAGATGAATTTAGCTTGCAAGTTTTGCACGGTTGGGCAAAGTTGCCGCGCGAAAAGAAGTAACTTTATCAACAAAGTAAGGATTAAAGAGAATGATTGAATTTCCGATACATGCGCCACTGGATGAGGTGCAGAAGCAGCAGTTGGGAGTGGCGTTAGCGACCTTGTCTCCCGAACAGGTGGCCTGGGTCAGTGGATACATGGCAGGTTTGCAGGCTTCGCCACAAGCAGCGACGGCACTGACGGCTCCTGTTGCTCCGGCAGCGGACAGGTTGTTGACCGTGCTTTATGGGACGGAGTCCGGCAATTCCGAAGAGTTGGCTGAGCAGTTGTTGAAAGCGGCGAAGCAAAAAGGCTTCAAGGCGAAGGTCACGAATATGGCCGATGCTTCGCCATCGGATCTGGAAGGGTTGGAGAACCTGCTGGTTGTGGTCAGCACCTGGGGTGATGGTGAACCTCCTGAGGCTGCTGAGGAGTTCTACAATGACCTAATGAACGGAAGTGTCGATCTTTCCGGCGTCAAATTCTCGGTGTGTGCCCTTGGAGACACCAGCTATGATCAATTTTGTCAGACCGGCAAGGAGGTAGATGCGCGGCTCGAAAAGTTGGGAGCTTCCCGACTGCTTGATCGTGTGGATTGTGATGTGGACTTTGAGGATCGCTTTGCATCCTGGGCCACAGAGGTATGGTCAACCTTGGGAGATGCAGTAAGTGCCCCGGCATCCGTTGGAGCCCCGGCGATTGCTGTAGCGGCGCCAGTGTATGATAAAAAGAACCCATTCCCTTCTGAGATTTTGGAGAACCAATTGCTCAGTGGTGATCGATCCCTCAAAGAGACGATTCATGTGGAACTCTCGCTTGAGGGCTCCGGTCTTTCATATCAGCCGGGAGATGTTTTGGCAGTCTTGCCCCGCAATGCTGACGATGTTGTTTCCGGTGTGCTCCGGGCCTCAGGCTTGAACCCTGACGCCAAAGTGGTAGTTAAGGACATCGGAGAGAAGTCGCTCGAACATGCACTGACGGTGGATTATGACATCACCGGACTGTCCCGTAAAATCGCCGCATCCTGGCAGGAGCTGGTGAAGCATGAGGAACTAGGCGCGTTGTTGGCTGAAGATGCCAAAGAGAACTTTAAAACCTGGGTGGACGGCCGTCAGATTGTGGATTTGCTTGAAGCTTATCCGGCAAATGATCTGGATCCACAGGCATTTGTTGATTTGCTGAGAAAGTTGCCGCCACGCTTGTATTCGATTGCTTCCAGCCCGAAAGCCCATCCTGGCGAGGTTCATTTGACGGTCGCCGCGGTGCGCTATGAGAGCTATGACAAGGAGCGTAAAGGGGTGGCATCAACGTTTCTTGCCGATGATGCACCCGTGGGAACGAAGGTGTCGGTTTATATGCACCACAATAAGAACTTTCGCTTGCCTGAGAATGGAGACACTCCGATCATCATGGTTGGCCCCGGCACGGGTGTCGCACCTTTCCGTGCCTTTGTTGAAGAGCGTTCGGAGGACGGCTCCAAGGGCGATTCCTGGCTGTTTTTCGGTGACCAGTGTTACAACGAGGATTTCCTCTATCAGCTTGAGTGGCAGGACCATCTGAAACAAGGTTCGTTGACCCGTTTGGATGTGGCGTTCTCCCGTGACCAGCCCGAGAAGGTGTATGTGCAGCATAAGATGCTGGAACGTGCTGCTGAACTATGGCTGTGGCTCGAGCGTGGTGCCCATTTCTACGTCTGTGGTGATGCTTCCCGCATGGCCAAAGATGTGCACGCTGCCTTGTTGCAGATTGTGCAAGAGGAAGGTGGAAAGTCCGAAGCTGAAGCCGAGGCCTATCTGGCAGCATTGAAAAAAGACAAACGTTACCAGCGCGACGTGTATTAAGCCAAGCGTATAGTGTATGGCGAATGGAGAATAAGGAGAAGGGCGACCTTCGTTTGGAGGTCGCAGCGTGGAGAGAAAAAATAAAATCATTGAGTTAGGAATCAAGAACGATGAGCGAAGAACAAAAACTTTCGGCCAATGAGCCGTTGAAACTGAACAGTAACTTTTTGCGGGGGACCTTGGCCGAGGATTTTGCCGATGTGAGTACCGGCAATATTTCTGCAGATAACCAGCAGCTGAGTAAGTTTCATGGAATGTACGTCCAGGACGATCGTGACGTGCGTGCAGGGCGACGTAAGAAAAAGTTGGAAAAAGCCTACAGCTTTTTGATCCGGGTGCGGATGCCCGGTGGAGTGGTCACGCCCGGGCAGTGGTTGAAAATGGACTGGCTGGCTGATGAATACGCCAACGGAACCTTGAAACTCACAACCCGGCAGGCGTTTCAGCTGCACGGCGTGATCAAGCGTAATCTGGTGCAGACAATTCGGGAAATGGATAGTGTGGTGCTCGATACGATTGCCGCATGTGGAGACGTGAACCGGAATGTCATGTGCAATCCGAATCCGCACCAGAGTGAAGCCCATGCGGAAGCTCTGAAGCTGGCCACGGAGATCAGCGAACATTTGCTTCCTCGAACCGGTGCCTATCGTGAGATTTTTCTCGATGGAGATAAGGTTGCCAGTAATGAAGAGGAAGAAGAACCGATTTACGGGAAAACCTACTTGCCTCGCAAATTTAAGATCACGGTGGCTGTTCCACCATCCAACGATGTGGATATTTACGCCCACTGCCTGTCGTTTATTGCGATTCTCGAAGGAGGCAAGGTGGTGGGATACAACGTATCCGTCGGTGGGGGGATGGGGATGACCCATGGTCAGGAAGACACGTTCCCACGGACAGCGGATGTCATTGGATTCTGCACCCCTGAGCAGGCGGTGGATGTCGCAGAGAAGGTGGTTCTGGTTCAACGTGATTTTGGTGACCGCTGCAACCGCAAGCATGCACGCTTAAAGTACACGGTCGAACGGATGGGTGCCGACGGGTTCAAGGACAAGCTTGAGGAATACCTTGGCTATGCTTTGCAAGAGACACGGCCTTTTGAATTTACGAGCAACGGAGATCGTTATGGTTGGACTGAGGATGCCAACGGCAACAGTCACCTGAATCTCTTCATTCCCGGTGGCCGGGTCGTGGACACTCCGGCATTTCCTACCAAGACTGGCTTGCGTGAGATTGCCAAAATCCACGACGGCGACTTCCGCTTGTCGGCAAACCAGAACCTGGTGATCGCCAATATTTCACCTGAAAAACGAGAGCAGATCGAAGCCTTGCTGGAGCAATACAAACTGAGCGATACGCATGTGAAGAGTGCCTTGCGCTTGAACTCCATCGCGTGCGTTGCTCTGCCTACCTGCGGACTTGCTTTAGCAGAGTCCGAGCGCTATCTGCCGGATTTGATCACAGAGCTAGAGGAAACCATTGAGTCGGCTGGGTTACGCCACGATGCCATCACGATCCGGATGACGGGTTGTCCGAACGGTTGTGGTCGCCCATTTCTTGGTGAGATTGCTTTTGTCGGTCGGGCCCCTGGAAAATACAACGTTTATCTCGGAGGTGGGTTCCACGGTGAGCGCTTGAATAAGCTCTATCGGGAATCGGTTCCCGGGGGTGAAATCAAGGCCTTGCTTTCTCCTCTTATCGAGGATTATGCAAAGCAGCGTCAGGATGGCGAACACTTCGGGGATTTTGTTGTACGTGCCGGCTATGTCGCGGAAACGACAGCAGGTAATAATTTTCACCTCAACGTAGCGCAGTAAACGACGATCATCTACCGGCTGTTCGTGGCGGTTCATGTCAATGAGCCTCCCCGATGCCGGGGTATTCACTATGAACTCTATCGCAAACGCAATGACTCCCCAATCTGATGTCGACTTGGTCAATGAGGCGTTTCCTTCCATGAAGGCAGCGGAACGCGTCGCATGGCTTCACGAAACCTTCGGCTCCCGTCTGGTGCTTAGCAGCAGCTTTGGTCTGCAGGCTGCGATCATGCTTCACCTGATCAGTAAACACGCACCACAAATCCCCGTTGTTTGGCTGGATACCGGATACCTGTTTCCCGAGACCTATCGCTATGCCGAGAAATTGATCGAATCGCTCGGCTTGGATGTGCACGTCTATCAGCCGAAGTTGTCAGCAGCTCGCCAAGAGGCACTCTATGGTAAACTCTGGGAAAAGGGTGAAGAAGGAAATACCAAGTATGGATTGATCAATAAAGTGGAACCGATGAACCGGGCCTTACTCGATTTGGGTGCCGATATATGGATCAGTGGTTTACGCCGGTCTCATTCCAGCACGCGTGCAGATCGTACCTTTGGTGAACAACAGAAAAAAACACTGAAGGTGTATCCTATTCTGGACTGGGCGGATGCGCAGGTTTCGGCCTACTTTTATGAGAATGCGATCCCCCCACACCCGCTGGAATCCCAGGGATACCAGACGATGGGTGACTGGCATTCGACGAGCCCTGTTGAAGAGGGAGGTACGGCCGAATCTTCACGCTTCGGTGGTGAAAAATACGAGTGTGGATTGCATTTGGATTCCGGCGCTGCCGATTTCCAGATTTAATCTGTAGCCAGCTTTGCCTGTTCCGGGTTGCGGAAGGAATGGAAAAAATAAACATTTAGTTAGATATGTTGGAGCCTCCGACACAGCCATCATTGCTGCTTCTTGGGCATGGGTCCTCGAAGCACCCCGAATCGTCTCAATCCGTCCGAATGCATGCGGACTTGCTTAGAGAACGAGGGAACTTTCAATCTGTCGATGTCGCTTTTCTGAAGGAAGAACCCCGTCTCGAAAATGTTGCAGCCCAACTGACATGTTTGCCGGATGAGGAAGTGGGAAACCTGACCATTGTTCCGGACTTTCTCGCCGAGGGGTATTTTACCTTGCAGGTCATTCCCAGCATGTTGCGAATGGATACCTTGCCTGATTCCGTTCGGTATATTTCCCCGGTCGGGACTCACGCCATGATGCAGGATTTGATCTATCAAGCCGCCAAAGACGTTTTGGGGGATTGGTGCGAAAGGGATGTTACTTTGTTATTGGTAGGGCACGGGTCCACCAAAAACCCACGCTCGAAGGAGACTCTGATGCAACACATTGAGGGGCTGAAAACATCCAGTGCCTACGGTCAGATTTGCGATCTATGGTTGGAGGAATCTCCGTTTGTCAACGAGTGGCGGGATGTGGCAAATCACGACAAGGTTTTGGTGGTTCCATTTTTGTTGAATGATGGCCAACACGGAGGATGGGATATCCCTGAAATGTTGGGCCTGCCGGAAGGTGATCCAGTGCATGGCCATACGCATGAGTTAGGTGGACGTCATGTCCGTGTGGCTCCCGCGCTCGGGACGAGCCATCGTTTTGCCGACGTGATTGAGGAAGTGGCTTTGCTTGACCGTGCACTTCGGTCTTGATCGATGGCTGGGACACCAGGAGCTGGGGAAAAAGACAAAAATGCCGGCACTTCGATCGTTACGCGATTCATTTTTTCGGACCTCAATATGGAGCAAACGAGGACTTCCCAGTCCTCGTCTTCCTGTCGGGCACCATGCTTGGTTTCTCTCTCTGTGAAGCTCAGGGTATGATGGGGCAGCCCCGACTGGATCATCTGCAGAGAATCTACCGTCACCACATCAGGTCCAAGAGACGCATCCGGTTTGAAACCTTCCGACTTTCACCAAAGAATCTTTCGAAAATAATCCTTTTTTCTCTCTGCTTGCTTGCTAGATTGGCTTCGTGTCAGGAGCACAAGCCAGCACATCCAATCAAAGCACAGCCCCAAGCCATGAGGCATCGGGTGAATCCTGTATTGCCGTAGCACAAATGGCTCAACGGCTTCCAGCGCAGGATTCTCACAGATCAGGCTTTTGTTTGTTGCGATCATTGTCAGTCATCTTTTTTGTGTTTATCCCGCTTGTCTTATTCTTCCAAAAATCTACGGATGCCGGAGCTATCTACAACTACGCTACCCCTGAAAAATCAGCCCCAGGAGAACAGATGACTTCGTTTCTCTGGTATCAAATCCATGCCTATGATGACCTGATTAGCCGACCGCTCAGGCTCTCATCAAAGCTGCACACTACCACTACGATGATGCGACCTGAAGCAGCATCGGGTATGGGTTCAAGTCGCCACCAACCCTTTACCTGCATAGCATTGATCGGCCTTACTGCATGTATCACCCGCACTAAAAATAGTGCTTCTATGCCTACGCATGAAGCTAAGAACCGATTCAACCAACGTGCAGCATTAGCAAACAAATACACCTGTCATTTTCACCCGCGAGAATCATTATCTCAAGCCATCAATACACCTCAAGCTACCTTTACGTCTGATTATGTAATAAACTATTACGGTTACAGATATCTGGATCCAGTGACAGGGGGATGGCTGAGTAGGGATCCGATTGAGGAAGAAGGAGGAATGAATCTTTATGGATTTGTTTATAATGAGCCTGTTGAATGGCTTGATATTCTTGGTGGGAAGCCACGCAAGGGAGGAGGCGGTGGAGTGAAGGGTAAAGGTTGGGGGAGAAACGGTAATGGTAAGAATTTACGCTATCCAGATCCCCAGCCTCGACGTAAAAGAGGTCGACAGTTGCAAAAAAGGCTGGATGAGATTGCAAAAGGGATTGAAACAGGAAAAGGTGCAGCTATTGCTGAATTTGTCGGAGAAATTTTAGAGCAGGCTGCTACCTCGGGTTCAAGAAGTTACGGCCTTGCTAAGGCTCTTGGAGAAGCCGAGTGTGAAGTTAAATACATAAAAGCTGTGAATGCAGGAAAACAGTCGAGAGTGTGCCGTGCCTGCTGTGTTGCCGGCGTTTGGGAATATGCTAACCCTCATACAGATTCTTATTATGTTAAGGGGGCTGTAGCTCTAATACTTAATACATCTTGTAAAAAGCATCAGGAATATTTAATGCAGACTGGTTCGACATGGGGCGACCATTTAGATCAGAGCAAACAATTACACGATTATTACTATGAATACTAAATTTCTGCTATTATTTTTTACTGTGTTTTGTTGTTTTGGAGTGCAGGCTGACCCTATTGTCAGTTTTAGGAATGGGGATGAACGGGTAGATGTTGTGATTCCTTCTGAAGTATCTTTGTCTCAGGGTTTAGTGCGAGGTGTTACGGGGGTGGATGACGTTAGTTATAGATCGTTTCTTGAGATAAAAGTTTTTGAAGAGGTTTTAGAATTGAAGAATTTCATTAGGCGGAATCAAGGCAAGCGAATAGATATATATCTGTATGGAGAGAAAGTGGTTAGCCCTGTTGTTAATGGAAAACTCGAAAGAGGTGCCATACTGATTCATTTGCCTAAAGATGATCAAATTGGTCGCATAGCTAAAATTCTCCGTAAAAATCTCTTGCTAAAAGATAAAAAGTAAATTGCAAGGAGAATGGTGAAAACTTCCCAACCTAGGCTCAACTACTACGGTTACAGATACTACGATCCGGTGACCGGGAGGTGGATAAAGAGGGATCCGATTGAAGAGGAAGGAGGATTGAACGTCTATGGGTTTATTGAGAATGGTGGGGTTAATTCTTATGATTTTCTGGGCTTAATTGAACGACCAAGTCCTCCTGTTGATCCTATGCCGATTTTTGGCCCGCCTGATGATTCGGGAAATGAACCAATTTTCCACCCTAGCCCTACAAGATTCGTCAAAAGCATTAGTGTTACAATTGAGTGGGTTTGTGAATCTGAGCCATGGTACTGTTGCGATACCAGCACGGAAAAAGAGCCTACAATCTATTCGGAGTTCACTATTACAAGCCATCGTGAACGGGTACTTTCCCGTGGGGAAAAACCACATATGTTTATCAACACAGGCTATGAAGGAATTTATGGAGGCCTATCACGTCACGAGAAAGATTTAGTTAAATTTGAAGCTCCAAACGTTCTTGCAGTCGCGCTTGGAAAGCATGATGTCGAGGTATCTAAATTTCTAGAACCTTACTATAAGCGTGGATGTATTGTGCGTAAACCGGCGGTGCAATGTGCTGGCTCTATTCATATTGTGATGATTTCAGGCTATCCCTTTAAACTAGAGTCACAGAAAATGAAAATCGACTCTGAGAATGACGTGTTTCCTCCTGATCCAGTCCCACCATTAACAATATGAATCAAAACACGATGAGAACTGGTATTTGCAAGGCTTTTGCTGTAGTAGCTTTTTCCATATTATCGCCTTTTTACAGCCAGGCTGCCAATGCCAATGCCCCCTTTAGGGAGCATTTAGTTTCCATGGATCCAGTCTTTGTAGGACTGTATACATATGATGGGAAAAAAATGGTCAAAAAAAAGGTTTGGGTTGGAGGAACCTCCGAATGGAGATACGCTGGGATGATCAACACAAAAGAATCCCTTCATTTGGCTTCTATGACCAAACAAGACGGTGTTTTGGTGTTCGTTTGTAAGTCTAGTGCTTGGTTTATACCAATCTACAAAAAGCAAGTTGGGCTTGTCGCTTCATTGGACTTGGAAGATAAATTTTCTAATAAGATCTTCAAATTAGATGACTTGATCAAATTATTCGATTCCGCATGGCCTGAGCAAAAGCGGCAAAAATGAGATAGGCCAGAGAGGAGTCCGGAAAGGGGTCAGTCCGTGGATTGTGGATTGACTGATAAGCAAAGCCCTGATTGATTGTTGTGCATGGCACGGCCAATACGGATTGAATTCAAAGGAGCGATGTATCATGTGATGTGTCGAGGCGACAACGGGCGGGATATTNGAAACCATTACCACATGCTACTCGAAACCCCCGAAGGTAATCTTGTCGATGGTATGAAGTGGTTTCAAGGAACCTACACACAGAGGATCAATGCATGGCAAGGAAGGAGAGGTCACCTGTTTCAAGGGCGATACAAAGCTCAAGCAGAAAGGGGTCAGTCCGTGGATTGTGGATTGACTGATAAGCAAAGCCCTGATTGATTGTTGTGCATGGCACGGCCAATACGGATTGAATTCAAAGGAGCGATGTATCATGTGATGTGTCGAGGCGACAACGGGCGGGATATTTTTTTTGGAGATAAGGGTTGCGAGAGGTTTCTCGATACACTTGACGAGGCTTGTATTCGTGCTGGCTGGTATGTTCATGCCTATGTGTTAATGGGAAACCATTACCACATGCTACTCGAAACCCCCGAAGGTAATCTTGTCGATGGTATGAAGTGGTTTCAAGGAACCTACACACAGAGGATCAATGCATGGCAAGGAAGGAGAGGTCACCTGTTTCAAGGGCGATACAAAGCTCAAGTAGTCAACGGTGAGCAACGGGATCACAACTATTTTCAGACTGTATCAGATTACATTCACCTTAACCCAGCCCGTGCGATAATGACAGGCAAGGGCAAGCGATGGGAGCGGTTGCGAGATTATCCATGGAGCAGTCTTCAGTCGTATTGCAGCTGGAGGCGCAAACGTCCGAGCTGGCTCATGGTCGATAAAGTTCTGGAAAGTTACACCTTCAAAGACAATACAGCAGGGCGCGAAGCATATGCCAAATACATGGATAAACGCGGAGAAGAAGTGCAGGGCGGTGAACCTGGCATCGGCTATGAAGAATTGCGACGCGGGTGGTGTCTAGGTGATGGCGAATTTCGTCAGCGTATGTTGGATAAGGCTGAAAAGGCACTGCAAAGCACAAAACGAGAAAGCTTGACGGGAGCGGCCGTCAAGGAGCATGGGGAGGCCCAAGCTGTCAAGCTACTGAACGAGGGGATGGAAAAACTTGACTTAGTCCCCAAACAATTGGAAGGCATGTTAAAGCTAGCACCCGAAAAACAGGTGTTGGCAGCGTGGCTTTCATCACAAACACTGGTAGGTACCAAATGGATAGCAGAAATGCTCCATATGGGGCATCGGAGCAATGTTAGTGCATCCAAAAAATGGGCGCGTGAAACGAAGGAAGGTAGCAAGTGGTTGTGTAAGTTGAAATAGCAGGTGAAACGACGAACACTCACTTTACCCGCAATCCACGGACTGACCCCGTGTTGCGAACACTCACTTCATCCACAATCCACGGACTGACCCCATGTTGATGGCGCCATGTTGACCCTGTCTTTATTCTTCGGTCATTCAGCGTAGCGAGTGCCGGGCTTCGACTCGACACCTGCTGGTGAGTTCGCTAGGCTCTCTGAGCATGATGGAGTCTATTTCGGCTGAGGTGTTGCTTGGTGCATACAGCAAGGGCGTTTTTCCCATGGCGGAGGACGGGGAGATTTGTTGGTATTCGCCAGAAAAGCGGGGAGTGATTCCTTTGGATGAACGCTTTCACGTCAGTAAAAATTTACAACGGACGCTCAAGAAGGGCGTCTTCCGCGTGAGCATGAACAAAGCCTTTCGCGAAGTGATGCTCGCCTGTGCAGATCGAGAAGAGACCTGGATTGACGAGGTGATCCTGGAGAGTTATTGCGAACTTCACGAATTGGGCTTTGGGGTGTCCGTCGAGTCTTGGGACCAGGATGGCTTGCAGGGGGGATTGTATGGAGTAGCTCTTGGACGTGCCTTTTTTGGTGAAAGCATGTTTTCGCGTAAAACCGATGCCAGCAAAGTAGCCTTGGTTTATCTTGTCGAATGGCTCAGGCAGAAAGATTTTATCCTGCTCGACACCCAGTGGATGACGGATCACCTCAGGCAGTTTGGAGGGTATGAGCTCGCGCGGGATGCGTATCACTGCCAACTGGCGGATGCGTTGGAGTGTCTTCGGGGGTAATCGACTGACTATTTGGTTTCGATATCGGTTCTGGCATTCGGGATGTTTTGTTGTTATATCGTTCTCGGCGGCTGATTGGACCAATCAGCCCAACCGATTTCCATCGTGTGGTCTGACATTTGTTGAACAGGTGACATGCCCCCTCGATATTAATTAGCATTTTCAAAAAACTGTTCTTCACGATGACTAAATTCAGACCCTGTATCGACCTGCACGACGGCAAAGTAAAACAAATCGTTGGAGGCACGCTGCGCGATGAGGGAGCGGGACCGAAAGAGAACTTTGTATCTGATCGGGATCCTGCCTGGTTTTCCGACCTTTACCGGCAGTCTGATCTTCGGGGTGGGCATATCATCCAACTGGGGGCGGGCAATCAGGAAGCTGCCCGCGATGCTTTGGGGGCCTGGCCCGGAGGAATGCAACTAGGTGGCGGAGTGAACTTGCGCAATGCCGTTGAGTGGATTGAGTCCGGAGCTTCCCAAGTGATTGTCACATCCTGGCTGTTTGATCAGGATGGCAGATTCCGGGAAGACCGACTGAAGGAATTGGCCCGCGAAATCGGGCGGGAACGCCTCGTGGTGGACCTGAGTTGCCGTAAGACGAAATCCGGGTGGACGGTAGCCATGAACCGCTGGCAGACTTTGACCAGTATCGATGTCACCCATGCGACTTTGGACGCCTTGGCTGAATGGTGTGCGGAATATCTCATTCACGCCGCCGATGTCGAGGGACTCTGTGGTGGAGTTGATGCCGAGCTGATTGATCTGCTTGGTGCCTGGGGAGGGGTGCCGATGACTTATGCCGGTGGGGTTGCCCATATGGATGACTTGAATGTGGTTGCAGAGCGAAGCGGAGGCAACATCGACGTCACGGTGGGAAGTGCCTTGGATCTTTTTGGTGGTTCGGGAGTGAGATACGAGGAATTATTAGCCTGGAATGAACGGAGTAAGGTATGACGGGAATTGAGATTACAGCCATCGTGCTCGGACCGGTGGTGGCCATTGCCGGGGTCGTTTCCGGCAGGGCTGCCTTGCGGCGTTCTCGAAGACGTGCGTGGATGGCCATGCGTCTGGACGAGGATGCTCGCCGACAGGTAGCTGAAGACTTTCCTTTGTTTGCCCGCTTGCCTGATATGGTTCGTGATGAACTGGAAGGTCTGATGCATGTGTTTATGGAGGAAAAGAACTTCGAGGCCTGTGGTGGGCTCGAAGAAGTGAGTGGGCATATGCAGCGGGTGATAGCAGCTCAGGCATGTTTGCTTCTGGTGAATCGGAAGCATGATTTTTACCGGAATTTGCGCAGCATTTTGCTCTACCCCTCCGCTTACAAAGCCAGAGGCGAGCATGGTGATGAAGATGTGCGCCTTGGGGAAAGCTGGCACTCTGGGAGTGTGGTTCTTGCTTGGGACAGTGTGGTTTCGGGTGGACGTAATGAAGAGGATGGGCATCACGTGACCCTCCATGAATTTGCCCATCAGCTCGATCAAGTGGACGGGGCCGCAGATGGAGTCCCGGAATTGTCAACGGTCGGTTGTTATCGAGAGTGGGCGAGTGTTTTTAGCTCGGCGTTTGAACGATTCCAGACAAAGTTGGAAAAAGGGAAACGTACTGTGATTGATCCCTACGGTGCGACCAATCCGGCGGAGTTTTTTGCTGTATTGACAGAGACGTTTTATGAAAAGCCAAGACAGCTGAAAGAGCACTACCCCAAGGTGTATGATCAATTGCGCCGCTATTATCGAGTGGATCCGTTGGAGTGGTTAGAGGATCGTGAACAGAAGATCTAGGATTATGAAGTTGTTGATACGGATACAATCTTCCAAGAGGCTGTTGTTCTTTATTTTGTTAGGGGTGTGCTGTGGCTTGGGTTTGTTGTATTGGAATCCGGTCAATGCAACATCTTACCGATTAGGGTTCTTGTTGTCTCTCGGGGTTCTTTGGCTGACCCTGTTGGCATTGATGTGGAAAAAGCACCTCATTCGCTATCTGCTTATTTCGGTTCCCTTCTTGTGCGCTATTCCATTTCTCCTGCCAGCGAAACGTCTGAAACAAGAAGCCATACGGGTGTCTTATTTACAGAGAATGAGAGCCCTGGAGGGGGTGACCTACCATTGGGGTGGCGAAAGTGCACGTGGAATCGACTGTTCCGGCTTGCCTCGCAAGGCTCTGCGGGACGCTTTGTTGGCATATGGACTGCAGCATGGCAATGGTCGGGCGTGTCGGATGTTTCTCGAGCAATGGTGGTATGATACCAGTGCCAAGGCTTTGTCTGAGGATTATCGCGGGTTTACCCGAGCCCTTTCAATTCGTGGGAAAATTAACAGCATGTCGTATGATGGACTGTTGCCCGGAGATCTTGCCGTGACGCAAAGCAAGGTGCATACCTTGGTCTATCTGGGTGATGGATACTGGATTCAAGCGGACCCCGGAATTGGAGCGGTTGCCATCTTGCATGGCCGCAAGGATCAGAACCCTTGGTTCTCTCAAGAAGTGACGATGCACCGATGGCAGGTGTTGGAGTAGTAACTTCCGGTTAGAATCCCATCGCATCCATATCAAAGACGAGGGTGACATCGTCCGGCGGAGGTGTTTGGTTGAGGATGTTGCTGATATGGCGGGATAGCTGTCGGGCCGAAGATCCCAGGAGCATCAGCTGGTAGCGGAATTGACCATGGGCCCGGACAAGCGGCGAGGGCAGAGGCTCCCCGAGCACCATTCCCTGAGGGAGATCTTTTTTCAGCCGCTGATGGATGTTTTGTAGGGTGAATTCAGCGCGGCGTTGGTGGGTGGAGCGCGTGCCAATCACGGCACAGTGCGTGTAAGGGGGGTAGCCAAATTGACGGCGGAACTCGAGCTCCTGATCGGCGTAACCGCCAAAGTCATGATGACGGGCAAATTGAATGGAGGGAGAATGTGGCGTGTAAGTTTGCACGATCACTTCACCTTCGAGTTCTCCTCGACCGGCTCGTCCTGCGACCTGGGTGAGCAGTTGGAAGGTGCGTTCTCCGGCCCGGAAGTCGGGAACGTGCAGACCGAGGTCGGCATTGAGCACTCCGACCAAGGTGACATTGGGGAAATGCAGACCTTTGGCGATCATCTGGGTGCCGATGATGATGTCAATCTTGCGCTGACGGAATGCCTTCAGCGTGTCCCGCAAGGCATGCTTGCGTCGCATGGTATCGGTATCGATGCGGGCGAGTTTGGCGGTGGGGAAAACTTTTTGTAACACCCCCTCCACTTGCTCGGTGCCGTAGCCTTGGAACCGGATTCCCGGGTCGTGGCATTCCGGGCATTTCCGTGGGGTGATCGCCTGATGGCCACAGATGTGACAGATCAGCCGTTCTTCGGATTTATGATAGGTTAGCGGAATGGAGCAATGCCGGCATTCGATGACCAGTCCGCAGGCCGGACATTGCAGGGATCGGGCAAACCCGCGCCTGTTCAGAAAAAGGATGACCTGCTCACCTTCGGCGAGTTTTTTTTCCATGTTGGCCCGTAGGGGATCGGATAGAATGGCCGGGCCGGCGCCCTTGTACTTGCGGCCTTCAATCTTCATGTCGACAATCCGGATAATCGGCATGGATTGTCCATCGGCACGTTGTTCGAGTTTGAGCAGTTGATACTTGCCAGTTTCCGTATTGTGAAAGGATTCGAGTGAAGGGGTTGCCGACCCTAACAGAATAGCTGAATTTTCGATATGGGCTCGGAGAACGGCGAGGTCCCTGCCGTGATAGCGGGGGGAGGTATCTTGTTTGTAGGAGTTTTCATGTTCTTCATCGACAATGATGATGCCAAGGTTCGTTAGTGGGGCAAACACAGCGCTGCGGGCTCCAATAACGATTTTTGCTTCGCCGTTGCGGATGCGGTGCCATTCGTCGAAGCGTTCACCTTGTGAAAGGTTGGAGTGCATCACGGCGACCTGATCCTGGATGGATGCAAAGCGGGATTTGAAGCGTTGCACGGTTTGTGGCGCCAGAGCAATTTCCGGCAGTAGGACGAGGACCGATTTGCCGGCATCGAGGCAGCGTTGGGCCGCTTGGAGGTAGATTTCGGTTTTTCCCGACCCGGTCACACCGTGAAGCAGCATGGGCTTATCCGGGGTTTCGATTTCCTTGAACACCTGTTCGATGGCGCCTTGTTGTTCGCTGTTGAGCGATAGAGGAGAGTCCTCGAGGAAGGCTTCTCCTGCATCGGGATCACGTCGGACGGGTTCATCTTTGATTTCTACCCAGCCGTGTTTGGCTACGGCTTTGATGGATGCCGAGGCTCCGGCCCCGAGGTCGGATAGAGGCATTTTACCTCCCGCCGCTTGGAGTAAAGTGAGAATCAGGTGTTGTCGGCTGGCTCGTTTGGAGAGCTTGGTCATGGCCTCCTCATCGGGAGTTTCGAGCAGGTGGACCATTTTTCGCGTTTTCTCGGAATGGTTTTCCTGCCGAACGGCTTCCGGTAGTAAAGCTCGCATCACCAACTCCATGGGGGCGCCATAGTAGTCGGCCATCCAATGCCCCATTTGCATGAGCTTTGGCGTGATCAGGGGGTCGGGATCGATGAGTTCCAGGACTTCCCTGAGTTCAAATTCGGACGCCTGTTCTTTGGCGAGAGCGAGGATGGTACCTGTGGATGCTCGATTGCGGAGGGGTATTTTTACCCGACAGCCGGGCCGGGCGTCCATTCCTTCAGGAATGGCGTAGTCAAAGACCAATTCATTGGGTCCGTCGATGAGCACTCGGGCGGCTGGCATGCAGAGCTTTTACCTTTATTTGTCAGGTCTCGGAATAGCAAAATGCAAAATATCGAGACTGCGAGGTGCTGTCATCAGGCGATGACTTGTTTAAGGACGATATCATGCGGTGACCCGGTGGACAGTCACGTACGTTTCGAATGGGTGGGGGGGCTATCCGATGGGGCGGGGGAGAATTTTTTTTGGGGGGCTCAATCCTCTGAAGTGCCGTGGCGGTAGTTTTTGGGTGAACAGCCGCGAAGCTTTTGGAATCGGGCAGAGAAATAGGCGAGGGACTTGAATCCACAGGCGTTTGCAATTTCGCCGATGTTCATTTCCGGTTGTTCGACGAGCATCTTGGTGGCGGTTTGAAACCGACAATGGTTGAGGTATTGGACGGGCGTCATGTTTGTGATGACTTTGCAGTAAGATGCGAACTGGCTGCGGGATAATCCACATTGTTTAGCCATGTTCTCAAGCGTCCAATCTTCATCAATATGATCTTTGAGTGCATCTAAAAACATTTCTACCACTCGCTCTGAGGTTGACAGGTGGCTGTCGATGCTGGGTTTTTTACTGATGAGTAAATGGAGCAAGGCCAAGAGCAGTTCGTTGCTGTAGAGTTTTAGTTTTGTTTGGTTATTTTCCGGTTGCTCATTTTCGATGAGGTCGGTGAATTTTTTTAGGATGCCGAATACTTCGGAATTGGTATCCCAGATCGCTTGTTCGTTATGTCTCAGAAGGCTTGTCAATTGATTGAGCTCTTGCGGGCTAAGGAGGACCCAGTCAGGCCATTGCCATGCTTGGTTTGGTCGGCGAACTTTGACATCGAGGATTAGCCAGAATAGTTTTGAGGGCGATAAATCAGGATTGCCAATTTGATGAAATTGCCAGGGGCGGGTGATTGCGACTTGTCCGCTTTTTAATTCTTGGATGTGTTGGCTGACTCCAAATTCGACTTTCCCCCCCAGTAGAAAGGAAAATTCGATACCTTCATTGCAATGAGAGCCAAGTCCCCAGGTTTGTGATTTGGTGATGTCCCAAAAGCCAAGTGACCTTATCTCAGGAAGGTAATCTGGGTCTACTTGTTCTCCAGGATAGGGCGGGTGAGACCATGCATGGACGTTGACATGCTCATTTTCAGACGCTTTTTTGAGTTCTTCACAAGAGTCGGCAATACGGATTTGGTCGATATCCTGAAAGATGGCGCTGGTGTGTTTCATCGGTGGTGGCTTGGCGATGTGGGGTTTTTGTGAAACTTTATATATTTACCAGTGAAGAAAAATGAAAGCTTTTTGTGTCGCCTCTGAGTGATTGTAATTCATGATGTCCTTAAGTTTGCGCGTTGAAGTGGAAGCGATTTTTATAGAATAGTAATCCCAGCATTAGAGTCGAAATTATGATCATAGGATGTTTTGCATTGGTTGAGCCGTTTACGTCTTTCGAGAGACAGCTAGAAGCAATTAAAGCCATGGGGATTGATTATGTGGATCTCACGGATTCCCATGAAGGTGGATCTTTGGGGGTGGAGTATGGGTTTTCGGCATCCATGAGCTTGGATTCTCATCCGGCAAACATACGAGAAATGCTTGCCAGCCATGGATTAACCGCGACGAGTGTTTGCGCGCATGCGAACCTGCTTGACCCAGAGAGCCCTGATCGTTTCGGGACATGTCAGATTATTAAAGCCATTCGCTTGGCTCACTTGCTTGGGATTAAGCAGGTGATCACTACGGAAGGGGACCCCAAAACGGATTTTGGCAAAGGTCTCGATGAGGAGCAAATGTTGCTGATGTGTGCTTCCAAATTGTATGAACCGATTCGTTGGGCTCGTGAATTGGGCGTCGAACTCTTGCTGGAGCCACATGGGATATTGACCGATAGGCTTGAAACCATGGTTCGTTTGCTGGATGTGCTTGGGAACGAAGATGTGGTGGGAGTGAATCTGGACACTGGTAATTCCTGGCTTGGAGGTGGGGATCCTTTATGCTTTGTCAAAACCTTGGGAGATCGGATCAAGCATGTGCATTGGAAAGACATGGGGTCGGAGTGGTTAGCCCAGCGTGGGGCTGTGTATGGATGTGGTATGGGGAATATCCCACTGGGGGATGGCATTGTCGGTATTCCGTCAATCGTCGAGGAATTAGATCGGATTGGCTTTGATGGACCTACCACCTTGGAGGTTGCCGGGACTGAGAACATCCTTGAATCTGTTCAAAGGCTTCAATCCTGGAGTTCATAACAATTTCGCTGCAAAGAATCATGGGATCGATCAAAAACATTCTGCAGTGGATGCTCGCGATTGGATTGTGTCTTGGCGGAGCCCAAGCTGAGCCGATCCGGGTCATGTTGCTTTCAGGGCAAAACAATCATGATTGGAAAAAGACAAGCCCCTTGCTGAAAAACATCTTTGAGAAAGCTGGAAACGTAGAGCTCAGTGTAACGGAGCGCCCTGATTTGCTTGTTGCTGAAGATTTTCAGAATATTGACGTGATTGTTTCGAATTGGAATACCGTTCCCAAAAATTCGAAAGTCAAGGAATGGCCGGCTCCCCTGAAAAAAGCATATGTCGAATTCGTAAAGAATGGAGGGGGCCATCTATGTGTTCATGCCGGATCCTCATCATTCTACGATTGGAAAGAATATCATGAAATCAGCCTGATGACCTGGAAGCATAAAAGAACCACACACGGGAGACAACATGTGTTTCCGATTCGTGTGGATGATGAAGCTCACCCGGTATGCAAAGGTTGGAACCCAGGCCAGATCAGAGGGGAGCTATGGAGAAATATTGAAGTTCATCCGAAAGCCAAGGTGTTGGCTTCATCTTTTTCCGCCGAACACGATGGAGGTTCGGAGACTTGGGAACCCTGTGTTTTTGTGGGACAATTTGGCAAGGGCCGTTGCTTTGCAACATCTCTCGGTCATGACGTAAGGTCTCTGAGCCAGCCCAAAGTTGAAGAGATTTTTATCCGCGCTTTGCAGTGGGTCAGTCACAAACGATAGAACAAGAAACAATCATAGAATTTTAATCAAAACCAAACGATGAGTGAAATGGATAATCAAATCAAATCGAAAGCTGGCATGAAGCGGCGTCAATTTCTCAAAACCTCACTCGGTACTGCTGGCTTATTGGGGTTCCCCACCATTATTCCGGCTACGGCACTGGGAAAAGGAGGGAAGTCAGCTCCAAGCGAGCGAGTTAGAATAGGCATGATTGCCTGTGGGAACCGGGGGAGAGTGGCATATGAATATGCGCAGATGCCGGACGTAGAGGTGGTGGCTCTAGCTGACGCCAATCTGGCAAAAATAAGCCAGCTGAAGAAGCACAGAACATTGTCCGGCAAAACCTTCCAGGAAACGGATGACTTTCGAACGATGCTTCAGGATGATATTGATGCTGTTCATATCTCCACGGCGGATCATTGGCATGTTCCCTCGATGCTGTTGGCTGCTCGCGCAGGCAAACATGTGTACGTGGAAAAGCCGTTGGGCGTGAGTATTGAGCAGTGCCTTGCATGTAATGAGGTGGTGAAGGAGCATCCCGAACTGCAGGTTCAGTACGGGACTCAGAATAGGTCAACTGCTTATGTGCGTCCGATCATGGAATTGGTTTTGAATGGACACATCGGAGAGGTGAAACAAGTTTATGTTTGGGCTCCAAGAGGTAAAGCTGGCGGTGTGCATGTTCCGAAGCCTGTTCCTGCAGGATTCAATCTGGACATGTGGTATGGTCCGGCTCCGGTCAAACCATTCTCAGACGACCGGTGTCTGAAGAAGACGGGTATTTATTACATTTATGATTATGCCATTGGCTTCATCGCTGGTTGGGGGGCTCATCCCATGGATCAACTGCAGTGGTGGTTGGATGAAACGGGCATGGATATCCCTGAAAAGGTAAAAGCATCAGGTGTGATACCGACGACGGGATTACATGACACTGTGACCGAATGGGATGCTGAATTGAGTTATTCCAATGGAATGCAAATTCGATTCTCAGACGACAAGGCCATTCAAAAATATCTGCCGAAACTTGACGGCTTCAGGCCACAGAGTCACGGAACCTTGTTTGTGGGCAGTGAGGGGTGGGTCTGTTGTTCACGTAACCGTTTCCAAGCATCCTCACGCGAATTGTTGGATAAACGTAAAGATCCGGGTGAAAAGTGTTTGGTTCACTCCAAGGGGGGGCATGCAAGGAATTTTATTGATGCCATTCAAGGGCGTAACCAAACAGTTACGAATTTGTCATCCGCTATTCGCTCTGACATCGCCTGTCACCTCGTGGATCTGGCGATACGGAATGGAGGCCAAGTCGAATGGGATGGAAAGAAACAGACCGTCGTTGGGAATGAAACGGCGATCGCGGGGATGCACAGGTCGATGCGTAAACCATGGAATGTGCTGGATCCCAAATACGCCCCAGGAAAATGATTTTCAGTCGTGGCGCTGTGGTACCATTCAGCCAATTTAACTGATCAAATGGTATGACTTCTATAGCATAGTTGACTTTGACTGTGTGTGCCCAAGCTCTGTCGTGGTTTGTGAATCACGACGGAGCTTTTTCATGTGAGGCCGAGCTGCGGTGTCCGGGGCTGGGCATTCATGTTGAGGCAACATGCCAATCAAGCAGGACAAGACCTCTCAGGGCTCTTACATTAGGGAGAGTCTGTCGGTGATGCCTGCGGCGCTGACAGGATGGTCAGGATTTTTTCAAGATTTTTAATCTTCAAAGATCAAGGTTTGGCCACAACCTATCGCTTACTTCTAAAAAGAATCCTGTCAATTCTCTTCAATCAGGTGAATCTTGTTAGCTCCGCAGCTTGTTAGCCCTTAGGGGGATGCGCTCTGCCAGGCCTCTCATTTGATTTACTTGATTAATATTGGGGCGTCTGCGTCCAGTAGTTTGAGCAAACGTTCAGCGACCTCTGGTTTTTTTGAGATGAGGTTATGGGTTTCTTCGGGATCTTGGCTGTGGTCGTAGAGTTCCCGTTTGGTCCATCCATTTTTCCCCTGTCTTGTGGCAATCAGACGGTATTGGCCGCTGCGCACGGACCTGCTTTTCCCCCAGTAACTGATGGCTGCATTTTTTCCAGCGTGCTCCGGTTTGTCGAGCACTGGAGTCAGGCTTGATCCTCCGAGAGGAAAGGCGGTTTGAGTATCCGAGAGTTGGCAGAGGTCCAGGAGGGTGGGGTAAACGTCCAGAGTTTCAACGACGGCCGAAGTCATGCCCCCCGCT
This sequence comes from Oceaniferula marina, assembly GCF_013391475.1. NCBI lineage: Bacteria > Pseudomonadati > Verrucomicrobiota > Verrucomicrobiia > Verrucomicrobiales > Verrucomicrobiaceae > Oceaniferula > Oceaniferula marina. Next base: position 31,430 of record NZ_JACBAZ010000011.1, read on the forward strand.
TTACCTGGGACGCGGATCATCAAGGGGCTTTGCACACTACGCTCCAGCGGGGAGTGCTTGCCCCAGATCGCGTGCTCACCGAGGAACCACCCGTGGTCGCTCCAAAGTACGACAATGGTGTTCTTTTCCAAATCGAGCTCTTTCAGCTTGTCGAGTAGGCGACCGACGAGGGCGTCGGTGTAACTGACGCAGGCGTAATAGGCTTTTTTTGTTTGGATCCGGTCTTCTGCGGTAAGTGGTTTGTTAGGCATGTGGTAACCATAAAATTCTCCACTGCGATGGGCATAGGCTGTGTTGCCCCGTTTCACAACGGCACTGTCTTTGACATCGACATCGTTGTAGATGTCCCGGTATTTCTTAGGAGCAACAAAGGGGAGGTGAGGTTTATAGAATCCAACTGCTAGGAAGAATGGTTTTTTCTGTTTTTTGAGCTGCTCGAGTTTTTTTAATGCGTGTTCGCAGTTTTGGCCGTCGGGCAGTTCGTTGTCCTTGACGTCGGGGAATTCCATGACCGGGCGGTAGCCGCTTTTATCTTCGCGGTGTTTACCTTTGTCGTAGGCGAAAAAACATCCCCATCCGTATTTCCAAGGGCCATAGGGCATATCCATCTCGGTCCAGGCATTGGGGATCTCCGGGGTGCCGGGGCCACTGCCGTTGTAACGATAGTTTTTGGAGTCCGGTGTATGGGAAACTTTGCCGATGGTGACCGTGGTGTAATCGCTGCGTTTGAAATTTTCCGGTAAGCTCAGAGAGAGGTCCTTGCTTTTTCCTTTTCCCAGGTTGTGGAACGCGTTGTTACTCATTCCTTTAGAACTCGATGGACGACGTCCAGTGAGCAAGGCGTAGCGTGAAGCTCCGCAGGTGGGCACCTGGACGTAGTGGTTGCTGAACGTGATACTGGAATCGGCCAAGCGATCGATGTTCGGACTACTCACCTCCTCCACACCGTAGCACCCGAGCTCGTTGCGCAGGTCATCGATACAAATCATCAGAACATTGTAGCGGTTTTGTTCGGCTAGCGGGGATTCCTCAGCAGCAGCGGTGTGGAATGGGACGGTGCAGACAAGTGCCAATCCTAGGATGGAAAGCATGGTTTTCATGGTGTGGGAAATCATCGGGTGCAATGTGGAGGTGAAGCCGGGAGGCGGTTCTTAGACGATGGAATACTCGTGACGACTGAGAACTTTTCAGTAGGGGGCAGGTAAATCAAACAAGACTGTCTCTTTTTTGTTGAAATATCCAAGTGTGGATATTCAGCGAAGCGAGAATTGAAGTGATAGTCACCACACACTCTGCGGGATGGTATCACTCAAAGGGTGTCAAAAATGCCATGATTATTATCACTAATGTTATGGGGCTGAATTTGAAATGTGTCTCATTTCTCACATAATGCGCTTCCTGCATGATGGCGATGAACGAAAATAAACACACACGGGGTCAGATTAAAAAAGCCCTTGGGTCGGCTGCCGTTTCTGGGATGATCGGCGTATTAGGTTTTGGTCTCACAAATGCTTCGGCTGAGGTGTCCCGTAATCAATTACTTGGTTATTACCCGATGAATGGCGATTCTCAGGATCATTCAAATGCAGTTGGAGGATCTTCGTCAGCCAACGATGCGGTTTGGTCCGATGCCTCGGTTTACCAAAATGGTATGTTTGGTCAGGCGGCCACGGTCGGAGACGGGGCGGGCGGTCACTATTTGTCGGCCAGTGGTGCTGAGTATGTTTTTGGTTCAGGTAGTTTTTCGGTGGTCTATTGGGTGAATGTCAGCGGGGCGGTGAGTTCCGATCCGGTGTTGATCGCCGGCGGCGGCAAAAACTGGTCAAGTTCGGGGGGGACATTGGGATGGGTGTCGACGATTTCCGATGATAATATCAAGGCGAATGTTTCGGACGGTTCGACCCGGAAGGATACATCATGGGTTGATCTGGACCCGGGAGCCGGGAGCTGGTCGCTGGTCGCGCTGGTGGTGGACCGTGATGCCGGAGTGTTATCCAATTATGTTTTGGATGATAATGTGACGACGATTGGTGACGATGCTTCCGCGCCCTCGTCTCAGTCGATTGCAGGTTTGGGAAGTTTTACAGGAAGCAACAATCAGATTGTGATGGGGCAGGATGGTGATGGGGCTGGGTATGGTTCATCCTATCCAGGTTTGCCTGCTACGGGGATTGATGATGTCTCGATTTGGGGGCGGGCATTGAGTCAGGATGAGATTCAGGCGATTTATACCTCCGGTCGGGCGGGGCAGCCATTGGGGAATATCCTTTCCGCTTTGCAGGTGTCATTGGATGATCAATCCGGAGAGGTCCAATTGGATTGGGACGCTTATGATTTGGCCGGTTTGACATCGCCTGAGATCAGGGTGAGTCGGGATGGAAGCGTGATTGCGACCTTGGCGGCGGATCGTGCTACCTTCACGGACAGCCCGTCTCCGCCACGGTATGCCGATGTGGTTTATCAATACTCTGTGGCGTTGTATGACGGGGGGGATGTGGTTGCAGACTCATTGGTTTCGGCTGAGCTACAATGGGACCTTGAGGGACTGCCCCAAAATTTGTCGGCTACGGCAGACAGCTTGACTGGGCAGGTGACTCTGATGTGGGCTGCTGTTGGTTCGGGTTTTCAAGCGGACGGGGTTCAGGTGTTTCGGGATGATGCTCTTATTGCTACGTTGGCTTTGGGTGCCAGCAGTTATGTGGATACTCCTCCATTACCTGTCAATCAGCCTGTCACGTATACTTATAAGCTCAGGGCTTATGGTGGCTGGCAGGGCGGCGGGCATACAGACATCTCGGCTCAAGCGACCTTATCGCCCGGAGGTTTGGCGAATGGTCTGATTGCCAATTACCGCTTTGAGGATGGATTCAAGGACACGGCAAGTGCCGCAGTGGTTCATCCTGGAGCTCCGGTGAATCGTCCTGCGATTTCGGGCAACGGTGTGTATGGTCATGCGGTGACTTTTTCTGACCAGCTTCAACAGGGTATATGGGTTGCTGATCATGACGCCTTGGACTTTGGGGATACTGGCGATTTTACGGTTTCGTTTTGGATGAAGCGATGGGGGGTGATGAATTCGAGCCTGCCCAATGGTGAAGCTGGAGATGGTGTGCTGATCTGTAAGCAGAACTGGAGTAACGGAGCGTCACCCGGTTGGGGGGTGTATGCCACCAGTGACGGTGGAGTGAAATGGAACATCGCTGGAAGTAGCCGTAAGAGTGGCGATATCGCCAGCGGTGCCAGTGGACTAGCCGATGGTCGGTGGCATCATATTTTGGTTTCTTGCTCGAGATCCGCTTCAGCGAGGTGCTTTGTGGATGGTCAGTTTGTCAAGGCCATCAATATCTCGGGGGCTGGATCTGTGGATAATGCCCTGCCCTTGGCAATGGGGCTTGACGGTAACGGAAATTATTCTTGGAAGGGGGAAATGGATGAGGTCGCTGTATGGAATCGAGCTCTGGGAGACAATGAAGCCATTGATGTATTCAGAGCCAGTACCAAAGGTTTGGCACTGAGTGGGAAATCCATCGTTGATTCGGATGCTGATGGTATGGATGACGCTTGGGAGAAAAGTCATTTCGGAGATCTCAGCCAGCATGCTGACGGTGACGCTGACCGGGATGGTTTGTCGAACTATCGTGAGTTTGCTGAGGGATCCAATCCCAGCTCGCCTCAATTCTCAGCTGTTAGCCGGGTGAGTGAAGTTGAAATCGACGGGCAGAGTTATCCAGTGCTGCACTACATGCGACCTGAGTTGGATGGCGATATCAGTTATGTGCCGGAAGCCAGTGCGGACTTGGCCAATTGGATGAGTGGCGAAGGGCGGTTTATTCCTCATGGCAACCCGATTGACCTGGGTAACGGTCAGCGCGAGTATCAGCTTCGCTATTATCAATCTGTGGATGCTGTAGCGACTGGAAGGGTGATGATGCGTGTGCGCATGGAGTCCCGCTATCAGGCAGCCATTGCCGAGACTATCGAACCAACCGTTGAGTTAAGAAATGGTCAGGCGATTGTGAGCTGGACGACGGCTCAGCCTACGGTCACTGTCATCAATTATGGGGCGGACGGGCAGACAACAAGTCGCTACGAAGACTACACGTTGAAGACGCATCATGAGGTGGTGATCAACATGGATGCGGGTAAAGAATTTACTTACACCGTGATTCAAGTGGGAGTAGATGGGATTGAGTCTCGCTCCAAGACCTACACGGTATCTGGTCTCTGGGATTACAGTCCTCCCCCCGTGCCTGAACAGTTTGGATACGATTCAGGCGGGAACTGGTCGGCGAGGGCGGATGAAATCTTGTCTCAGCCTGGGATCTTGGATCGTGGTTATTGTCTCGATTACCTGTGTGGTGATGGTCGACTGGCCTACGAATTGGCGCGTAAAAGCCAGATGGTGGTCATCGGTGTGGAGGACACGCAGGCTGAAGTCGATGCGGCAAGGGCCTTTTTGGTAGCTCGTGGAGTGTATGGTTCGAGAGTATCCATTGTCCTCGCCAGTGACTTGTCGCAACTTCCTTTTGCGCCTGACTTTTTCAATTTGATCGTATCCCAATCGCACATGGCCCAGGCTGGTGATTTTGAGATGTTGAAATCGGCGGTCGAATTTCATTCCATTCCAGGGCGTGGATGGGTGGCCGGCCTGAAGGAAGGTGAGGTGTATGCCGAGCAAAAAGCAGAGCGTGCGGGAACCGGTGTGTGGTCGATGTCCTACGGCAACCCATCGAATACGGCCTCATCGACTGAGGAGTTTAGCGGCAAGACCACGATGGGCGGGTTTGAGTTGCGCTGGCTTGGATCTCCCGGTCCCGAGTTGGCCTGGGACAGGCAGACTGCAGAGCAGCCACCGCTTGCGATGAATGGTCGTTTCTACTGTCAGGGCCGAGGTCGGATTCTAGCTTTGGACTCACACAATGGCTGTGTGTTGTGGAGTAAGGAACTGGATGATGCCCAGCGGTTCAACATGCTGCGTGACGCTGGCAACTTGAGCGCTGACGCCGATGCGGTGTGGCTTTCCCTGAGAAAGGAATGTTGGAGAATGGATGGGGATACCGGGCAACTGACAAGCTTTCCTTTAGTGGAAGGTCCTCGCTCAGACCTCGATTATTGCTGGAACTATGTTTGTAGTACCGATGGGCATTTGCTCGGTTCGGCTTCTGTGGATGAGGCTTTTTACAAAGGCCACTGGGGAAGTCAGTTTTGGTATTCCCATGTGGGGGGCTCTCTGGCCAACCAAGTGATGTCGGATAATCTTTTTTCGATCAATCCCTCGGATGCTTCGGTGAATTGGGCGTATCAGGAGGGCTTGATTTTGAGTGTCACCATTACCGTGGGGGATGGGAAAATTTATTTTCTCGAAACCAGGAATGAGTCAGCTGTTGCTGGAGTTTCGCGTCGATTGGCTACAGGAACTTGGAAGCAAGACCTCTATCTGGTTTGCCTCGATTTGGCCAGCGGGGCGAAGCTGTGGGAAAAAGAATCAAGTTTTAGTGGTGGCACCCAGACGGTTTTCCTGATGTATGATGGGGAGAGCAAGCGCGTGATTCTCAGTGCGGGCGACGGTGGGACAAACTATCTTTATGGCTACGACCCAGCAGATGGCTCACCTGTTTGGAATCAATCGGCCGCTTGTTATAAAACCGACCACGGCGGTAAGAATCAGCACCCTGTGATCGTGAATGGTGAGGTGCTTTTGACCCCGAATGTCTTTGATGCGTTGACCGGTGTATTAAAACGTAGTGATATTCCTAAGAACAACGGGCAAGGATGTAATACCTATTGGGGGTCGAAAAACTTACTTTTTTACCGGACCGGGTATAGCGGGCAGGGCTTGTCGATGTGGCCTATCCGGGGGGGGAGTCGGTCGGGAATCGAGCAGGTCAAAGGCGCATGTTGGCTCAACTGGGCACCTGCAGATGGTATTTTTCTCATCCAGGAAAAGAGTGCAGGTTGTTCATGCGGTCAGTGGGTTCATATTTCCCAAGGCTGGGGGCCGAAGCAGAATTAGCCATGGCCTTTTGTTCGTTTAAAACGGTTCAGAGTGTTCTATCATCATAGATTATGACAAAAATATCGATACCATACCTTGTTGTTGCCACCCTTGTCGGGGGGCTTGTTCAGGCGGCTGATTGGCCGAGCTACCAGCATGACAACCGGCGGTCGGGAATGACGTCGGAGCAACTTGATGCCGCGGCGCTTTCGCTTTCATGGGTTTTTTCGGCTAAGGCCCGGCCCCAGCCAGCATGGCGCGGTAAGATGGAGCGTGATTCCTACGCAAAAAAGAGTTTCCTTGCTGATACCTATGATTATGACAAGGCCTTTAACCTGATCGCTGCGGATGGCCGTGTGTATTTTGGCTCATCATCGGGCAATGCTTGCGTGGCATTGGATGCGGCAAGTGGAGCCGAGCTATGGAGAGTTCCGGTGGGAGGGGCTGTTCGGGTGGCTCCAGCTTACGACAACGGGCGAGTGTATTTCGGTTCGGATGATGGTGTGGCTTATTGTGTGAATGCTGTGGATGGAGCGTTGCAATGGAAATACCGTGGGGGGGCGTCGGATATTCTGATAGCCAGTGATCATAAATTTTTATCACGACAGCCGTGCCGCACTGGAGTACTTGTGCAGGATGGTTCGGTGTATTGCGGTTTTGGTTTGTTGAGTTGGCATGGAAACATCATGTCGAAGTTGGATGCTGCTACGGGTGATGAGCAGAATAAAACGCAACTCAGTGGTAGCGGTTATAGTTTTGAGGGGCTGTTGTTAGCTGATAGTTCCCAGCTATACGTCACCCAAGGGAGATACGCCCCAGCTGTTTTTTCACTGTCAAATGTATCGTTGCAGGGAAAACTGCCGGGTTGTGGTGGGACCTATGCAACCTTGAGCACGTCAGGGGCGGTGTTTCATGGACCGGGGCACCGGGGTGTGAGAGCGGATCATCTTCAGGAAAGCACGGCGAGTAGCCGGGCGGGAGTGACGACCCATCGCTTTATGAATCGCATTCTCGTGAACGGCTCTGATCGCTTTGCCTTGGTTCGGGATGCTATTCAGGCGACTGGCGCTCAGACCTGGGTTCAAGGGCTGGAAAAACCCGTGACCCTTATCATGGGCGGCGGGACCCTTTATGTTGGTGCACGTAAGCAGGTGGTCGCAATCGATTCCTCTACGGGAACGGTGCTCAACATATTCCCAGTAGAAGGGGATGCCTATAGTTTAGCGGTTGCCGATGGTAAGCTCTTTGCCTCTACGACGGTGGGGAAGATTTATTGCTTTAAGTAAGAAGTTAGGGAAGGCCATCGCGTGGGAGTGGAAAGAGCCTCCATGACCTTTGTTATTTGTCCGCCTTTCCCGCTCCTTTGGCAAGACGGGCCATCAAGGTGTCAAAGCAAGGTGGTTTTTTACCTTGGTCTTCTGCGGCTTCCTTGCGTCGGATGTCCTTCGGCTTTCAGTGCCTGGTCATACCAATAGGGGTTGAACGCATTCATGATTTTCTGATTTCTTTGCGTTTGGCGGCAGGTGTTAAAATGAGGATGGCGCTTATGCTAAGGAGAATGAAAAGAATAAAAACGGCGTCCCAGCCGTAGCGTTGTTGAATCCAGATCGGAAGAATGCCGGAGAGAATACCTCCAAGGGAGCCGATGCCATTGACGATCCCCGTTGCAGAGCCGGAATTTTCTGCCCCTCCGACATCCTGGGCCGCCGTGCCGGAAACGAGGGAATCCGCGATGTAGAGGAAAAAGCCGACAAGCGCGAGACCGAGCACGACCATCCAGAGACCACCTTGAGCCAGACCACGGAACGCAAAAAGCCCCACGGTCATGCCGATGAGTGCCAGCCATGCCAGCCTGCCCCGGTTTTTGACAAATAATTTGTCTGCAATGACTCCTCCTAGGAGCAACCCGAGAAAGCCGCCGGCTTCGAAGCCGTTGGATGCATAAGCGGAGATATCTTTGGCGAAGCCCTTGGTTTCAACCAGGTAAAGTGGTAGCCAGGTAAAAAAAGTGTATCGAACAAATTTAAGGGAGAAATAGGCCGCTCCATACATTAGGATAACCGGATGGGTAAGCATTCGAACGAAGCTGGACTGCTTCTTTGTGCTGGAGGATTCGTGACGGGAGCGGCGTTCGATCTGATGGTTTTTATCTTCCGGGGTATTGATTAAAAAGAGACCTTGGACGATCCCCACCAGGATGAGAATCGCGCCATGAATAAAAACCGCATGTTTCCAGCTATAGTTTTCTCCCACGAGGTAGCCCGCAAGGGTATTGGCTCCAAGGCTGCCACCGATGTAACACGTCATCCAGAATCCCATCACCCGACCTCGCTTGGAGTGGGGGATCCAGGCGCTGATCAGTTTGCAGTTATTGGACCACCCGGTGGATTGGGCCAATCCATTTAATGAATACACGATGAAAATGACGCCAAAAACCGGGAACAAGCCGATGGCGATGGCGGCCAAGCCGGAACAGAGCATGCCACAGAAGATCAGTTTTTTCGGACCGTGTTTGTCTCCCAGTGCTCCACTGACAAACTGTCCGATGGCATACACGGAGAGGTAGCCCGTTTGGATGAGTCCAATTTGATTTTTCGTCAGGATCCCTTCCTCGACTAGTGTCGGAGTAATGATGCCAAAGTATTTTCTGCCGAAATAGTAGAAGAAATAGGCAATGTAAGTGAGCAGCACCATGCGTAATTGGAGATTGCGCAGGTTGTGGGAGGCATGGGGAAGGGGGCTTGGCATTGGCGAAGTTGAGTGGATCGTGGGGGTGAGTTTGTGTTATGATCCTAGCAACTCGTATTCATATGCCCAGTACATTGATTCTTCTACCGCTCGTAGGAGCCGGGTAATGTCTTCCGGGAAGACATGTCCGATGGTGCCGATGCGGAAGCTGTCGATGCCTGTGACTTTGCCGGGGTAGATGACAAAGCCTTTCTCCTTGAGGGAGTTGTAAAACTTCATAAAGTTGTAGTCTACATGTTCCGGGTTGTAAAATCCAGTGATAATCGGGCTGTGATATTTTTCCGGCAACACGCACCGGAAACCGAGTTTTTCCATGCCCGAGACCAGTCGTCGTTGGTTTTCTGAGTAGCGCTTGTAGCGTGCAAAGACGCCTCCTTCGGCTTCCAGTTCGAGCATGGCCTGGTAAAAAGCACGGGTCACATGAGTGGGACTGGTAAAGCGCCATTTGCCTTTGCCTGTCTCGTGTCCGCGCCATTGCTTGTAGAGGTCGAGTGAGAGGGAGCGGGCGATACCTTCGGTTTTTCTGAGTTCACAGGTTTTGGCGATGATAAAACCAAACCCAGGGACCCCTTGAATGCACTTGTTGGCCGAGGAGACAAGGAAGTCGATTCCAAGCTCGGCAACATCAAGAGGGACACCTCCGAAAGCGGACATTGAGTCGACCATGAAGATTTTGTCATGTGTTTTAACCACCTTGGCAATGTCCTCGAGCGGGTTCATCATACCGGTCGTTGTTTCGTTGTGAACGGCAATGACATGGGTGATTTGCTTGTCTTCAAGCAGGGCTTGCTCCAAGCGCTTGAGGTCGGGGGGAGCAAGTTCTCCGCTATCGTGTACTAGATGCTTGATCTTAAGGTAGGATGCAATTTCGGCGAGTCGATCGCCATACGCACCATTGGTGAGAACGAGTAATTTTCCGTCATCTGGAACCACGGAGCCGATCATGGATTCCACTGAGAAGGTTCCGCTTCCTTGCATGAGCACGCAGGTGTAGTCCTCTGGTCGGGTGGCGGTGGCTAATTGGATCAGACCTTGGCGAATCGGGGTGATGATGCCGAGGTTGTAGTCATCATCCCAGGTACACCAATCTCGCAGCATGGCTTCACGGACCGTGGGAGACGTGGACAGAGGACCGGGAGTGAGGAGTATATACGGGTTGTCAGTGTTCATGCTTGCGAGAGGTGGTGGGGGGGTGTCCGGTTGGGTTGGAGATTGGTAGGGGGGCTCATTCCCAGGGGATGGAAAAGGTCTTGGTGTTTTGCATGAATTTGACAGCTTCGGTGACGCCTTCCTTAATGCCGAGTCCTGAGTCCTTGATACCTCCAAATGGGCTGCTTTCGATTCGGAAACCTGGGATTTCATTGATGTTGGTGGTTCCGGTTCGGAGGTGTTTGGCTGCTTTGAGCGCTTCTGTCATGTTGTTGGTGACGATGCCTGAGCTCAGACCAAAATTGCCGGAATTGTAGTATTGGATGGCGTCGTCGAGGTCTATGATGGCGATGATGGGGGCGAGTGGGCCAAACGATTCTTCTGCCACCATCGGAGTGTCACGCGGGACATGGCTGATAACGGTGGGTTCCATCAGCGCTCCATTCCGATTGCCCCCCAGCAAGACCCGGGCACCATCCGTTTCAGCCCGGCGCAGGACCTGTTCCAGATAGATGGCGGCAGGTTCATCGATGACGGTGCCAACTCTCGTTTCGGGATGTTCCGGGTCGCCAGCGATGTATTCTTTGGCTTGTTCGACAAAGCGGGAGGTGAATGTTTCGAGGATCGATTCTTGTACGAGCAGACGTTTGACGGCGGTGCAGCGTTGTCCGGAATTACGGAAGCAGCCTTCGGCAGCCAGCTTGACGGCGAGATCGATATCGGCGTCTTCGAGGATGATCAGCGGGGAGTTTCCTCCGAGTTCGAGGCAGGTTTTTTTGTAGCCTGCTATCTTGGCGATGTGTTTGCCAACCTTCACTGAACCTGTGAAGGAAATCATTTCCACCCGATCATCGGTGATCATGGGGGTGACGATTGTGTCGATGTCACCGGAAACAACCGAGAGCATCCAGCCGGGTAGTCCGGCTTCGTAGAGCAGTTCGGCAAAGCGGATGGCCGTCAGGGGTGATTTGTCCGAGGGTTTGAGAATCATTGGAGCTCCGGCAGCAATGGCAGGAGCTACTTTGTGCACTACCTGATTCAGTGGGTGGTTAAAAGGGGTTATGGCGCAGATCAATTGGAGAGGCTGCTTGAAGGTGATGATCTTTCGGTTTTTTCCCTGTGGAGAAATATCACAGGAGAAGACCTCCCCATCATCCTTGAGGGCCTCGATTGCGGCAAATTCAAGGACCTCCGAACTGCGTCCGGTTTCATACATGCTCTCTCGTATGCAGAGTCCGGTTTCCCTGCAAATCAGCTGTGCCAGTTCTTCACGGTGTTCTGCTAACAGATTTGCAGCTTTTCTCAGAATGGTATGGCGTTCGTAGCGACTCAGTGGGGTGTGCTGACCTCTGAGCGCTGCATCTATCGCCTGATCGAGTTGTTCAGGGGTGATGTTACTGACCGTTCCGGTCAGGGTGTTGTTCCAAGGGTAGAAAACGTCAAGTTTATCGGAGCTGTGGACGGCTTCTCCGGCAATGTAGGATGGCAGGTCGAGTGACATGGCAAATTTGTAAGTTGGGGGAGCTTAGGCTCCGGCATTGCAGGCAAAGGCAAAGACGTCGAAATTTCTAGGGTCTGCGGATGCTATTTTCCGATATTCTTCATTCAAGGGTTCGGACAGCAACAGGGGAACCATTTCTTCATATCGTCCTCCGTGAGAACGTAGCCCCCCCTGGAGCACGCTGAGGTCGTGATCGGCTTCCGTTTTGCCGACAACCACATCCCTTCCGGACAGCACGCAGATGTCTCCGACCCTGTCCGGGGCAAGTTCGAGTTTGAGCGCTGCGAGGTTCCGGCCATAGACTTCAGTGATACCCTCTTGTTGATAGAGGAAATCGATCATTTCTTCTTTCCGGGATGGCTCATCGAGATGAACCATCACTAACGAACCGAGTGCGCCATGGTGGACAACGTAAGGGTCGGTGATTGGGCAAATGACCCGGATGCCCTCAGGTCCGAATTGCTGCTTCAATAGAGATTCTACGTAGATGACTTTAGGTTTTCCTTGGGCATCGTTTTTGGCGTTCATGCCATGGTCTGCCGTGGCTGCAACAATACAACCGGCATCGAGCAGTCGTCCAATCTGGGCGTCGAGTTGCTGATGGAAGTTGAGCGACTCCAGTTCGTGGGGCGCAAACTTATGCTGCATGTAATCGGTGAGCGAAAGGTAGAGGAAGTCGGCTTTGCCTTGCTCGGCCAATGCTGCTCCAGCCTCGAGCACGTAGATCGAGGCGTCCCCCGAGTAGATCTCGGGTTGAGGTTTGCCAATGATTTCCTCAGCCTTGTCCACTCCGTGGGTATCTTTTGTTGCTTCGTTGACTTTTTCAGAGGAAAAAACGATGCCTCCACGCTCGACGATTCCATCGCCGAGCACGGTGCGCAGTTTTTCCTTGGCGGTGATGAATGCCACGTTGCGGCCGGCATCGGCGGCGGCATTGAGCAGGGTGTCACAGCGGCGAAATTCCGGCGAGTTCATCATGACTTCCTCGCCGGTGTCCGGATTGAGGAAAAAGTTGCCGCAGATCCCGGTGACAGAAGGGGGGACTCCGGTGACAATAGCGGAGTTGTTGACGTTGGTGAAGCTGGGAAGGGCTCCTCGCACCATACCGCGGTAGCCTTTTTTGACCATGGCCTCGAGCCTGGGCATGTACCCTTGGGCGATGGATTCGGTGATGTATTCATCCGCACAGCCGTCAATACAGATGACAGCAATAGGACGTGCCGGTGGACTGTAGGTGCGACAGTTGACGGTGAATGCTTGATCGGAAATATTCATATGACCCCTGCCAATATAACAGCCTTCCGGCTTGCGTGAATGGCTGAATTGTCATTTAGAATATCATTTTTAACACTCGTAGGTGTCATTATTGAGCGATTAGAGAGGCGCAAGGGAGCCATGTGGCAGCTTCACGTTTACCTAGTCATCGCCAAGCTGTTCCATGAGTTGGGGGTGACGATCAAATGCGGCTTCGAAGGCAAAGGCATAGTGTTTCCAGCGCCCGACAGAGCGGGTGTGTATGGGCTGGGTGATTTCCAGGTAGGTTGGGGAATTGACGGGGTGTTGGGTGCGTGTTGATAAATAGTTGGAAATTTGCGCGTCCCATGGAAGGTCGAGTAATTTGAGCGTGGCCATCACCGTTTGCTTGAGATTGCGCACGGTATCTTCATATTGAACTTCATGCCATTGGTCTTCGGGGATGGACTGTTTGATCCCTTGCCAGTAGGAAAGTTCCTTGCTGATCCAGTCGAGAGTGGTGTTGGGGTCGAGAAAATGGGCACTGATTGAGTTCAATGGAAGGAATCGAAGAAAGCAGCTTACTGCGATGTCGCGTGGGTCTCTTAATGCATAGAGGATCTTGGCGTGTGGAAACATACGCAAAAAAACAGGAAGTTGTCCTGTGGCGGAGGGGTTTTTGTCGAGTAAAACCCGGTGGTTTTCGTTAGGGGGGGAATGCTGGGCAAATAGTTTCCAATACTTGAGGCCTGCACTTCGGGCGCTTGCTTTTGTGATACGTTGGAATGCGGACGCTCCGTCCTCGCCAGCCTTCGCATGGCCAAACATCGAGCCATGGAGATAGCGGGGAAAGATGTTCAGTTCGTCAAATGATTGAATCATGGGGTGGGATCCGATGACTCGCTCAAACAAGGTGGTTCCAGAACGTGGGCAGCCGGTCAGCATACATGGTGTTAACTTGCTCGCTCGCGTAGAATTTTTCCAAGACTCCAGAGTTTCCGAGGAGAACACTTCGGCGATTTCCTTTTGTCGATTTCTCCAGAGGTGATCCGTTTCCATCATGTCTTTTGCCGCGGGGCGAAGTAAGTCCTTTGCCTTGGATGCTGATCGGTAGGCTGAATGATAATCCCCCTGAGCGTCTTCAATGTTAGCGAGTTCATACCAGGCTTCTGAGCGATGATAAAAATGAGCGGACTCCTCATTCGCGACATTAAGAAATTGATTGATTGCCTTCGTGTGTTCGCCTTCACGTCTTAATAGTCGGCCATGTAGAAGCACCAGAGCCGGGAGTGTTGGGTTTTTTGATAGAGCTGGCTCCAGCCATTGACGTGCACGTTCCGTTTGGTGGCGGCGCTCATAGTAAATAACCAATTCGATGACGGCTTCGAGGCAGTCTGGAGATGCTGCTGCGAGCTGTAGGTATTCGAGGGCTTCATCTGGCATGTGGGCCATACGGTAGCTTTGCCCAATGAGTTCTGCCGCCTGGGGTGTTTGTTTGGCATGATGGTCCAGTTTTGTTAGCAATGCTTTGGCCTCCCTGATGTGATGGGCATCTCCAAGGGCGCGTGCGGCATCGATTAAGGCTGTTTGGTTGCAGGGGTGTTTCCTTGCTGCCATTTGGAAAAAGGTCAAAGCCTTGAGCGGTTGGTGTTCCCAAAGTTCTCTGGCTTTGTGTAGCTCAGGAAGGTCTTCACTTGTCCAAGCCTGGTGATGAGCTGTTTGTTTCCGCATGATAAAATATAAAAAAAAGCCAGTTTCTGGTGAAACTGACTTTTAAATGATTTGCTGTAAAATGGCGACCGTTTATTTACGTCGACGTAGAATCAACGCAAGGCCTCCGAGGCCGACTAGAGCAGCAGATGAGGGTTCGGGAACCGTGGTGATATCAACAATGACATCATCAGCATACCAGTCGTTGGCTCCTCCTGCGGCATGTCCGGTTCCTGCAACGAAGGTGACGGTAAGGGACTGAGCCGATGCCGGGACAGTGTTGGAAAGCTCATATTGGGCCCACCAGTCGGGGTCGGTTTCCGAGGTAGCGTTGTTGCCACCACCTGGATTTACGATTTTATCCGCGGTATTGATCTGGTTGGTTGTTACTCCCCGGTCGAGGGTGAATGTGGAGAGCGCGGCTCCCGATCCGTCTGTGGATGAGAAAAACTGAAGCTGGGTTGCAACGATGTTACCGTCGCCACTGTAGCCCGCCATCCAGGAACCAAAGGTAAAAGTTCCGTTGCCGTTGGCGATATTGGCCAAGTCAGCACCGCTGAGAGAGGTGCTGAGGTCGACAGTTTGTGATGGAGCTCTGAGACCTTTGTAAGTATCGGCTGCAGTGTCAGAGGTTGCTTCATAAAGCAGGGGACCTTGTGTTCCTGAGTAAGTTTGACTGTAAAGGTGCATGCTTCCCCAGCCTGTGATGGTTCTATCACCGCCTCCTCCTGCACCGATGGGGGTTCCTGAGTCGTTGTCGAATCCTGGGTTTACGATGACGTTTGCGCCGTGGACGCTGCCGACAAAAGCTGTAGCCCCAAGAAGAGCGCTTAGTCCGATGTGTTTGTGTTTCATATTTGAATACATTTGTGATGTTTGTTGTGGCTCTTTGATTTGGTAGCCGCAATCAAGAGGATATTATCATGGAGCAGCTCTCATGGAATAGCATAATTATCAGGAGGCCTGTCAATTTCGACATGATTGTTTGTTGTTGGTCAGACAGGATAGGCCTCGGGAACTCATTGAAATATGAGAGCCTTGGTTGACGTTATGGATGGTTGAATGAGTATGAAATCCATGATGTTTTCGAGGGGCCGCTTTCTTCTTTCTGTGTTCTGTTATTTGGTGGCGACGGGGCAGTTTGTGTGTGGGCAGCAGGCCGGCATGTTTGATGAATTGGAACCCTTGTTTCCCGACAGTGGGGCTCACAATGGAAAGGCTGAATTTTCATCGACTGTGCCTCGCGGAGGTGTGGCAGGCGTTCACCTTTTGCTGGATCGCTTAGCCTCGGACTCGGAAGTAACGGTGGAGAGTGCTGGTGCCGTGGTGATTCAACAACTTCTGCCGGTGGATGTGCAACAGAACACCGGGGTAGAATCGCGGACGGAGTTGCGTGACGGTAAGTTGAACCCGCATGTGATTCGTCGGGCTCCTTTTCAGGTGTTTGACGCGATTCGGCCGCTGCCTTCCGGGAAAGCCCTGGCCGATGGTTCAGGAAGGTTGTCTTTGCGGCTTGAGTATGCCGTTCAGCGAGATGCAGAGCCTGGGATAAAAAAAATCCATGTGACCCTGAGGTCCGGTTCATGGAAACAACGTGTCACCTGGAATGTGGACGTGCACCCGGCTGTTGTGCCTGATGATCAGCCAGGGTACACGAATTGGTTTTCGGTCGCTAATTTGGCAAGCTATCACGGGCATGAGATGTGGAGTGAAGGCCACTGGAAAACGATCGCACAAGCTGCAGCGTTGATGCGGGAGCAGCGTCAGACGATGTTTTGGATCCCGTGGGGGGATTTTATCGCGCTTGATTCGGACGGGAAGCTGGCTGTTGATCAAAAGCGGCTGGATCGTTTTGCTGGTTTATTTTTGAAGTTGGGGTTTGAGCAGGTTGAACTTGGTCATTTGGCACATCGTGAGAATGGTGCCTGGGGTGCCAAGCATTTGGTGACTTCGCTTGGGAAATTGAGAGTGGATTCGGACGAGGGAAAGAAACTGCTTTTGGATCAGTTGGCGATCATTCGCCGTTTTGTCCTGCGTCACAAGTTACATGATCGAGTGTTTCAGCATATCAGTGACGAACCGCTTTCTGCGCATGCCGCCGATTATGTGATGGTCGCCAAGATGGTGCATGAGCACTTGCCTGAAGCTCCAGTATTTGATGCCATTCATTGCACGGATGAACTGGTGGGTGCGGTGGATGTTTGGTGCCCGCAACTGGATATTTATTATCGTCATCGTGCCTTTTTCCAGGAGCGAATGAAGGCGGGTGAGCAGGTTTGGATTTATACTTGTTTGTCACCTGGAGGCGCTGCCCTGAATCGGTTATTGGATCAGGAACGAACCCGCTGTGTGTTGCTTTCCTGGTTGTTGATGAAGGACGGCTTGTCCGGATATTTGCACTGGGGACTGAACCATTACCGCAAGGGGAATGACCCATTCAAGGAGACCTCACCTCAGTTTGATGATAAGCCGGGGCCTTCACGTAATTTCCTACCTCCCGGTGACAGTCATGTGGCGTATCCGGATGGTAGCCATCTTCTATCGTCTGTTCGCCTATGCGCGCATCGAATCGGTATGGAGGATGCGGCATTGATCGGGGGAATGCTCAGCCAAAAGGATCAAAGCGAAATGGTATCGAAATTGATACTTGAGCCACGGAAGCACGAGCTCGATGTGCAAGCTTACCGAAATGCTCGCAAAGAATTGTTGGATAGGACCTCGCCTTGATCCCGGCATGTTTGCTCACCTCCTGAAACATCATGTGTTGTTTTCAGACCGCAGCGGATGCGTATTATTTCAATAGTGCTCGATAGGCTGTTGGAGACATCCCTTGATGGCGCTGAAAAAAGCGTGATAGGTCTTCTGGGGTTTGGAAATTCATTTGATATCCGATTTCCTGAATATGGAGTTCGCTATTGGCCAGCATGCTGCGGATCTGATTCATGCGAACATTGTCGATTTCTTCTTTAGCCGTGTGGCCCATGATTTTTTTGAAGCGTTGTCGAAAACCCGTGTAAGACATCCCGAATTGGGCGCTTAAATCGGCAATGTTCACTGGGCCTTTGGCCGCATGCTTGTGGATGTAACTGACGGCTTTGGCGATGGAGTCATCCTTGAATGAGAGCATGTTGCTCGATTCCCGTTCTGTGATGCCTCCAACAGGGAGCATGATGTCCTGGCCGGGTGCCTGAGCTGTTATCATTTGGTGCATCAATTTGGCCGCTTGATAGCCAATACGTTCGTTCGGGTAATGGATGCTGGTGATGGGCGGTCTGGCTGACTGGCAGAATGGGGAGCTGTCACCCACGCCGACGACGGCCCAATCCTGGGGGACCTGGATATTCATCTGTTCCGCGACTTTCAGGAGGTTCATGGCAGCCATGTCATCCCGGGTGAGAATTCCGATGGGTTTTGTCGTGTTGACAAGTTGATCCTTCATTCGTTGTTGGATTTCTTTCCAACGTTGTTTTCCCTTGGTTTGGCTAATCGGAACATCGACGGTGAAGCAACTGCGCCCTCTGCGTTCGAGTTCTTTTTGAAATCCATTTTGGCGGAGGTTGGAATAATGGCGGGTGGAATCGCCAACGTAGCAAAAATGATTCAACCCTCGAGAGATCAAGTAGTCAGCTGCGACTTTTCCAATTTCTTCGTTATCAGGAAGAACGTTGGGTAGAGAGGGGATCCTCGTTTCAGCGCTCAGGTTGATGATTTGAATGCCTCGTTTTTTCCATGCTGCATGTTCGTCTTCAGAGCAACGGAAAACAATCAGTCCATCGCCTTGCCATGAGTCGTCGATGTTGACGGGTTCGAGTTCGTGATCAGAATACACTGGGATATCCATGTGCCAGGTGAGATTGTATTCTCTGACAAACTGTAGAATCCCCCGGATGATGGCGTCGCCGTATTTACTCCATTCCGGAACTCGTAAGCCAATGCGCAGAACATCATGGTGGTGGGGCTGAGTTTTCACAGGGGCGTTCATAATGGGAGAGTGGGTGGAGGTCAACGGGCTTTGTCCCAAGGCTCGGCTTATGCGCTAGTCTGATTGGTGCTGATATTAAATGGGAGGAATAGTTTCGTCGAGCACAGTGATGCCGCTTTATACTGGGCTAAACCGAATGCACCCGTTTAAGAGCGGGATGCGTCGAATCGCAACGCCCAAACGCATGCAACTTTCTCGTGTTTGTTAGTGCAGAAAACCCGATCGTGGGCGAAGCTTGGTTGTAAAAAAACAACACCCTTCCCGACCGGGTACTCCGTGCTGCTTTGTGGCCGGCCGAAGACCTAAATGCACTCGCTGGTTACAGAAGCCGAGGCAAGCGTATTATTGAGTATTTCCGTAGCGATAACCCACCCTGCAAAACCCTCGACCTATGTGCTTAAACGGGTGCCATTCGGGCTAGGCCATTGTCAAAACACAAGGGAGTGCCGTTGAATCCGTCAAGACGCGGGTGCTATGATGTCTCGCATGAGCAACATATTCTCTGGAACCATTCCCGCACTGATGACCCCCTGCGATGCCGAGGGGACTCCTGATTTTAACGCCTTGGTTGAGACCGCAAAGTGGTTGATTGAGTCCGGTATGGACTCGGTCGTCTATTGCGGATCGATGGGCGACTGGCCATTGCTTTCTGAACAACAACGCCAAGATGGAGTGAAGGCTCTGGTGGATGCCGGAATCAAAACCATTGTGGGGACAGGAGCTCAGAACACCCGTTTTGCTGCCGCGCATGCTGCCCACGCCCGCGAGGTGGGGGCTCATGGTTTAATGGTGATTCCACGTGTGTTATCGCGTGGATTGTCACCGGCGGCACAATACAATCATTTTACAGCCATTCTGGAAGCCGGGGGCCCTGACCTGCCAGCTGTGATTTACAATTCGCCATACTATGGTTTCGAAACCAAGGCCGATTTGTTTTTCAAATTACGCGAGCGTTATACTCAATTGATTGGCTTCAAGGAGTTTGGTGGTTCTGACTCACTGACCTATGCTGCTGAACATATCACCAGTGGAAATGATGCACTGACTTTGATGGTTGGAGTCGATACCCAGGCCTATCATGGATTTGTCAATTGTGGGGCTGGAGGTGCGATCACCGGTGTTGGGAATGCCCTGCCACGTGAGGTTTTGCATATGGTTGACCTTTGTCAACGCGCTGCAGGCGGGGATGCTGCTGCCCGTGTGTATGCACAGCAGTTGAGTGAGGCCATGAATGTGCTTTCCACCTTCGATGAAGGTCCTGATCTGGTGCTTTATTATAAGCATTTGATGGTGCTTGAAGGGCATGCTGCGTATGTCCATCACATCAACCCGGATGATTGTTTAAGTCCGTCACAGAAGGCCCATCTGGAATCCCAGCATGCTCTGTTCCGCCAGTGGTGGAGTTCATGGGAAGGCCGTAAGGCCTGAAGCGCTTGAGCTTTTTTATTAAGCTGCTCAAGCGATTTTCGGTTTCAGCCCTCCTTGTATGGGGAGGGCTTTTATTTTGTTCGTTTCCGGAGCTGAGCATAACCGGTATTCGAAAATCCGGCGGGAGCTGCCTTTGATCCCATGGCCTGAAGGGGGGAAATAGATCCTTCTCAGCAGATGACGTTCGATCCCGAATTGCGCTTGCTGTTTTGTCCTTGAGTGAATATGAATAAGATATGAGTTGTTCGGGGATAACTTATCTAAATTGATCATAACTCACTTAAAATAAGTTTTTAAAGGTCATTTTAATTATCCGAATAAAGTCTGAGTATCTTGTGAATAAGTTTGGCGTCCAGCTGGGTTAGCTAAGATATTTTCTATCATTGCCTCGTTAGCGGATTGTCTCTTAGACTGAGTCGTGTGCAAAAATGCTGAAAATAGCCGCCGGCTGTGGCTTGTTCTCTGTATGCTCGGGATGGGCATCATGATGGGGGCTGGCTTGTTGGATCATGGGGGAGCCGCCAGAGTGTTGGCTCCTGTGGGGGTGGCTTTGCTGACGCTCGTGTTGATGAAGCACGCGGTGTGGGGATTGATGGCTGGGAGCCTGGCAGCTTGTTTGCTTTTACAGGACGGACATTTGGGCTTGGCGGTGAAGCAAGTAATGGAAACGCATTTTTTCCCCTCGTTTCAAGGTTCGTGGCGAGTCGGTGCGATTTTATTCACCTTGGTGTTGGGTTCGTTTACCGTGTTGATTGAGCGGGGTGGAGGCTTCGATACCCTGGCGAGGAAATACCTTTTATCGAATGAGAAGCACTCTGGGCGGCGTTTGCAGATAGCGACCGGAGTGTTGGGTCTGTTTTGTTTTTTTGATGGTCTGGCAAACAGCCTGCTCATTGGTCGGGTGACCCGGCCTTTGGCTGATCGAGTGGGGGTTGCTCGGGCGAAGATGGCTTATCTTGTGGATAGCACGAGTAGCTCGATTGCCTGCATTGCCTTTATTTCTACTTGGATTGCAACCCAGCTGAGTTTGATTCAGCAATCGATTGAACCCTTTGCGATCGACTCTTCTGCGTATGCTTTGTTTTTTGCTTCGGTTCCAAGGAATTATTATTGTTGGTTCACCTTGGTCTTACTTGCAGCCGTTGTCTGGCGTGGTTGGGATATCGGGCCGATGAAGCAAAGTCAGGCTAAGGCTCAGCCAGCCCAATCTTTACAAGATCCGGGAGGATGTGAAGATTCGCGCGATGCGGCCCCGGTTTGGACGGCATTAGTTCCGATCGGCGTTCTGGCTATGGCCATTCCGGTGCTGTTTTATCTCTGGGAAACGCAGCCTCTGTTTCCGGTGACGGGTGAGAAGCTTGCGAATGCCTTTAGTGGTGGTGCTGGACCTTATGCCATGACGCTGGGCAGTGTGGTTGGCTTGCTGGCGGCGGCCCTTTGTTTTCCGAAACGTGGGCAAGGTGAGCTTGTGTCTGCAGTGAGTCATGGGGCTGCGAGTATGCTCGGGCCTTTGTTGATTCTTGTTATGGCCTGGACGTTTGGTAGCACGCTGAGCGAACTGGGAACTGCAGCTTGGATTGCCTCGGCGATGGGGGATTCGGTAGATCTACGGATGTATCCTGCGGCTGTCTTTTTAACCGGAGCTTTGGTGAGTTTTGCCACCGGGAGTTCATGGGGCACGATGGCATTGATGATGCCGATTGCCTTGCCTGCGTATTTGGGAGTGGCGGGGGATAATCCAGAATTGTTGTCGGCGGTGATTGGGGCGGTCTTTAGTGGAGCGGTCTTTGGCGACCACTGTAGCCCTTTTAGTGACACCACCATCGTCAGTGCTTTTTCCTGTGGGGTTTCGGCCAAGGAGCATGTGTTGACTCAATTACCATATGCTGGCTTGGCAGCCTTGGTGGCTTTGCTGATCGGATATGGGGGCTTGGCTCTCAACATGGCTGCGTGGGTGAATCTTCTGATCGGAGCGGCGGTCTTGGTTAGCTTGGTTGTCTGGAGCAGCTCACGGAATAAAAGTGATGCTGGGTGAGCTGTATAAGCTTTGCCCTTGAGCTACTGGACCCAGACGATATATCCACTGCATGAAAGAAGCTCAGGAACGCTTGATTGATGCTGTGACCGACGGCTGGACGGACGAAGAGCACCGGCTGATGGCCCGAGAGTGGTTCGTGGGAAAAACGGACACAATGGATGTGTCCGGATTGGATGCCGTGGCTGAGAGGCTCGAGCAACGTCGGTCCCGGTCAAGCAGGTTGTTGGTGGGTGTAGCAGGTCTAGTGGTGGTAGTGTGTATGTGGCTTATTGTATCCGAGGGCTATCGAACGGTGAAGATGGTGCAAAAGCAAAGATTCCTCTTGGGGGGTGTTTGGAGTGACCACAGTGCGGCTCGGTCGGCCGATTTTGGCGAAGGCTTGTCAGCTGAAGACCAATTACTGCTCTTTGGTGATCCTTTGGGGGTGAAGGCGTCGGACCGTTGGGTGGCCTTGTGGGAATCGGACCCGAAGAATCCAGCCTATTATGTGGAGTATGCCATGGCCTATGGCACAGATTATGACCGCTTACCCAAGGATTTTCTCAGCGTCACTAACAAAATTGACCCAGGCAATGGCTGGTATGAAGTGGTGGCTGCCGGGTATTTATCGGATGGTGCGGTCAAGTCGCGGCCGAAGCCCAGCGGCAGAGGGGCAAGTGGACATCGGTCGAAGAAAGAGCGAACGGAAGAACGGATACGAAAAAAGAATTTAAAAACCGAGTGGGATGTCTTGGATCAATCCAAGGTGGACCAGGTGCTCGCGCTGTTGAAATCGGCATCGGATAAGGAGCGTTTTACCTCGCATCAAGAAGAGCTGTTGTTGGCCCGAATCCGCCTGCTTCCGAAGGCGGTGGATATGGTTTCAAATTTACACCGAGTTGCCTATATGGCCGACACTCCGATTCATGGATTCAAAATCATGAGAGTGGCGGAAGTGATTGCAGCCGAGGCTTACCGTTGTGAGTTGGAAAAGGATCGAGAGGCGTTGAAAGCGTTGGTGCCATTGTGGGATGACTGGGTGAGTCACATGAATGCGTCCTCGTTATTTCTCGTTGACTCCTTGATAGCGAAAGCATGTTTGAGTGTTCCATTGGTGAACATGCGGGTGGCTGCAGAGGCTTGTGATTTGCCGGACGTCGCTGACCGGATGCATCAAATCCAAGAAGCCATGAATGATTGGTTTAGGATTCGTGAATCGGAGGAAAACGATGAGAGTCGGGATTTTATTTTGAGAAAGGCGGGGACGCTCCAATCTTACAGTTTGGGCGCAGTTTCTAAACAGGCAAAAAAGCCGCGGGTATTGACGAATGAGGATTTGAAGCCTGGTCGGATGACAGATCACAGTTTTGCAGGACGATTGATGTCGGTGGTCGCATGCTTGCTCTGCTTGTTGTTGGGCTTGGGGGTTTGGGCATATCGGTTCCGATATGGGGCGTTTGTGCGGGAAATATCCAGGAGGATGGCAGGAGTCTTGAATACGCATGATTGGTGCTGGATTCTAGGAGGAGGTGTGATGCTACCTTGGTTCTATTACGGTTGGGTCTTGTTTTATTCTCCATGCAGTGCCTGGAACGAAGGCGCGGGGATGACGTTTTATCTGCAGCCTGCCGGGCAGTTTGTGGCCATGCTCCTTATGATGACTTTTAGCAGCATGGTGTTGATCCGCTGGCGGCTAAGCAAGTCCCTTGCGTTTATGCATTTTACTCCGAAGTGGGTTGCATGGATTCCTGCCATATTGTGTGTCTTGCTGGTTCCAATGATCGGGATGATCTTATGGCAGTGGGGTGGGCATTCTTGGTTGATGTTAGGAATCAATTGGGGTGGAGGAACGGTTGTTCTATGGCTCCTCGTTGTCTTATGTCGCGCCATTTTTGGGAAAAAGAAAAAAGCGATTGAACGGGTGATGGTTTCCCGGGTGTTTGTTTCTGTTTTTCTCTGGATGTCGTTGATCATGCTTGTGAATATGTGGATCAATCACCGTCAGGAACGTTATTGGTTTGGGCAGGATTGGACGATGCAAATGACGGATGAGTCGAATGGTTTCGGTGGCTATGAACATCAAGTGCACCAGCAAATGAAAAAAGAAATCCAAGAGGTTCTGGATTCGACAAAGACGGTTGAGGAATAAACCAAAAGAAGAATGGATAACAATTTGAGTGCATACCAGGAGACGGCTGAGGTTTTGGCTGCCCAGATACGTGAGGCCCAGCTTGATCATGAGGCTTTTGAACAGTGGATTCGACCTTGCTTGTTAGAGTCTTGTCGTGCGACCTGTTGTCATGACGGTGTGTATCTTTCCAAACAAGAGGCGGACGGAATTGGCCGTTTGCTCGATGAGCATGTTGCTTTTTTTGAACAATGTGGGCTGAGTTTACCGGATGAACCGATTCTTAGTGTGCGGGGTGGTGGGGCATTCAAAACTGCTACACGGCAGGCTGAACCCGGAGAGTTGGCCGAGGATTATCCCGCACACTTTCCCCAAACCCGCTGTGTGTTTCTCGACCGGCAAGGTCGTTGTGGACTCCAGCGCCTTTCGATGGAACAAGGACGTGCGGCTTGGCATGATAAACCTTTGACCTGCTGGATTCATCCCATTTTGATTCTTCCTGTAACGCGCGAACGCTCGCGCCCATTGGTGACCTTAGTCAGTCCGGAGAATGACCCACAAAAAACGAGTGCGTATCCGGGGTTTGCATCGTGTACTCATTGTGGTCGGCCCGACAGCTCGGGGGTTCCTGCCCGCGAGGCCTTGGCCCCTGAATTGGAGATGCTCGGGAACTTGTCTGGGAGGGATTTGCTTGCAGAGTTGAATGCGGAGTGCATATGAGCCAAGCAGAACCGATCTCACGGCATAAAAAACGAGCCCCGGATCGATCTCCGAGGCTCGTGTAAAAGCTTGTGGGGGCTTTTGATGAATGTTTGCCCTTTTAGGATTTGCTCACAGGCTGCCAGGCACCGTCGTCGTCGTCAGATTTGATGCAGGCGTCGATGAAGGCGAGGCCCATGCGGCCATCGTCAATATTGGCGTAGGTACTGCCATCGCAGCTCCATGGCTCTCCGGCTTGATAAGCACGGACATCTTTTTCAAACTCGCGGTGCAGGCGTGCGTAGGCGTCGTGGAAGGCTTCTCCGTGCCCGCTGGGGATGGTTGGTTCGTCGAGCAGCCATTGTGGGACGTCGCCGAGGAATCCGTCATTCGCACAGACTTGGCCGCGCCAGTAGGTGCGGTCGGGCTGGTCCTGAAGGAGGATGGTGACTTTTTCCGGGTCCTCCTGACTCCACTTGAGTGCGCCTTTGGTTCCGGCGATCATAATACCCAGGTCGTTTTTATGGCCAATGCAGATTTGCGACGCACGGACCAGGCATTTTCCTCCATTGGAGAGTTTTCCGTAGGTGGTGAAGTGGTCGTCGATCGGGCGGCCCGGGACAAACTTGTCGAGTCGGGCGGAAACTTCTTCGACGTCGAGTCCGGTGACAAAGCGAAGCTGCATCAGGGCGTGGGTTCCGATGTCTCCACCGCAGCCACTGCCTCCGGCTTTTTTCGGGTCGGTTCTCCATTCGGCCTGCATTTGGCCGGAGTCTTCAAGTTTGTCGGCCAGCCAGCCTTGCAGGTAGTAGGAATCGACCCAACGGACGTCCCCGAGCAAGCCGCTTTGCACGATATGACGGCTGAACCAGCTCGACCAGTGGCCGAGGTAGGTATGGGCGACAGCGAAAGGAACCTTTTTTTCTCGGGCCTTGGCGACCAGCAGGTCGGCTTCTTCGAGGTTGACGGTGAGAGGTTTCTCACACATCACCGGGATGCCGAGCTCGAGAGCTTTCATCGCGGGGTCGAAGTGGACAAAGTTCGGAGTGACGATGACGACGTAATCGATGCGTTCGTTCTCGGGCAGTTTTGCCTGGTCTTCGAAAAGTTCATCGTAGGACGCGTATCCTTTGACTGGATAGGGCCAGTTGTTTGCTTCGTTCATCGCGACTTCCGGGTCCGGGTGCAGAGCGACGGCGTGCACTTTGCGGGTTCCATCGAAGTGGATGGCTTTCTGATGCGGGTTGGCAATGAAGGCTCCGGCACCTCCGCCGATCATGGCAACTTTAAGTGGTTGTGGGGACATAGGAATGTTGAGTTTTGAATGTTAAGTGAGAAGTGTTTTCGTTGGTGAGCTCTTAAGATCGTCTCAGGATAAAAGTGATGGTGCTGGGGTGGCTTGGCCTCAATCCTCCGGCGATGTCACGTTGCAGCGGCTTCGGTGCTCCTTATTGATTTTCTTTATCAAAGGCGGCATCGAAGGCGATGTCGTTTCGTGGGAAGTCGAGCTCTTTGACGTAAGCGCAACTTTCAGCGGCTCCGTGGATGCGGTCCATACGCCCGTCTTCCCATTCGACGGAGAGTGGGCCGTTGTAGCGAATGTCGTTGAGTGCTACGATGATTTCCTCGAAGTTGATATCGCCGCGGCCGACCGAGCGGAAGTCCCAGAAACGGCGGGCGTCGGTAAAATCGGTGTGCCCACCAAAGACTCCGACGGTTCCGTCACCGTGTCCCCACCAGACATCTTTCATGTGGACGTGGAAAATACGTTCGCTGAAGGTGCGGATGAACTGGACGTAGTCGACTCCCTGGTAGCCCAAGTGGGAGGGGTCGTAGTTGAAGCCGAAGCGCGGGTGTTGTTTTACCGCGTCCAGTGCTCGCTGCGATGAGGCAATGTCGAAAGCAATTTCGGTCGGGTGGACTTCGAGGGCAAAGTTGACATTTTCCTGTTCAAACACATCCAGGATGGGGAGAAATCGAGCACCAAAATCGTCGAATCCTTTTTGCAGGTATTCCTGGGATGTTGGAGGGAATGCGTAGAGTGCATGCCAAATTGAGGATCCGGTAAAGCCGTTGACCACGGCATCGGGGCGGCCCCCTTTGGGTTCAGGTCCAGGGAAGGCGTCCATGAACTTGCGGCAGGCCCGCGCGGTGTCTTTCATTTTATCAGCGGCCCGCTGGCGCACACCTTCTGGTTCACCGTCGCCCCAGACATCGGCGGGGAGAATCGACTGGTGACGTTCGTCGATGTTATCACAAATGGCTTGGCCAACGAGATGGTTTGAAATGGCATAACAGCTCAGGCCGTGCGATTGGAGAAGCTTCCAGAGATCGGCGCAGTACTTGTCATCACTGAGGGCTTGATCCACATCGAAGTGGTCGCCCCAGCAGGCGAGCTCCACGCCGTCGTATCCCATTTGTTTGACTTGTGGTAGCAGCTCGGCGAGTGGTAGATCGGCCCATTGGCCGGTAAAGAGAGTGACAGGTCTGGACATGGTGAATTAGGAATTAGGAATTAGGAATTAGGAATTAGGAATTAGGAATTAGGAATTAGGAATTAGGAATTAGGAATTCAAATGATTTGTTAGCATGGTGTCGAATGTGGCGGACATCTCTTGATAGATTGCGCTGACTTCGGGTTGGGGAAGGATGCTGTCGGATTCGGGCTGACAAAAGGAGGACTCGAGTATGTTTAATGGGATATTGGTGGTGGCGAGACAGGCTCTCATGGCGGCTCCGAGTCCGGCCGAGGCGTGGGTTTCGATGGTTTGCACCGGGGAGTTGAAGACATTGGCGATCGTTTGACAAATGCCTTTGGCTCGAGAGATCCCACCGGTTACGCGGATATGCTTTGGCTTGATACGCATCCAGTCTGCGTGTTTTTTCATGCTGAGGAACTGCCCGTCGAGTAAGCTTCGGACGGTGGTATTTGACTGTTCGCTGGGTTTGGCGAGTGGGGTGATTTCAGCTTGAAAGAAGGGGAGGCTGGGCGTGTCGCCAGCTTTGGGTGGATGTTCTGTCCGGGCATCGAATTCCGTCCAGCTTAGTTTGATGTTTTGTTTGGTGGCTTCGCAGGCGAGGGCTCCATTTTGGAAGCAAATGAGGCTCATGAAGCCGCCGAGAGGATTCCCAAAGACATGGCCAAAGCCCTGGGGGTCGGTGTGTGGAGATTCCATCGCAGCAAAGAGTGTGTAGCTTGTGCCCAGACTGATCACCAGATTTCCGGGAGAGGAAGCTCCCATACCCACCAAGCTGCAGGGGTTGTCGCCCGACCACAGGACGACATCGCATTGCTCGCTAAACCCGTATTTTTTAACAAAGTAGGGGGCGAGTTTACCAGCGACGGTGGATGAGCTGGCGAGCGGTGGCAGTTTGTCTAGTAGATCCGGAGCCGTTGCCTGGACGAGGTCGCTGTCCCAGCCCCGTTGTTCCAGGTTCATCAGGTTCATGCCTGCTCCGTCACCGTGATCGATCGCAGCCGGCTTGCCAGCCAGAATGGATGCCAGAAACGAGCTGGCGAGGTGGACTTGTTTTGTTTGGCCCCACGCTATCGGGTCTTGCTTCGCAAACTTTCGAATCTGCGGGCCAGAGAAACGTTGAATGGCCACCGAACCACTGCGTCGGCAGACTTCCTGATGACTGCCGAGGGCGCTTGCTATTTCCTCACACTCGTTAGCCGTGGAACCATCCATCCAGATCGGAGAGAGGAGGCGGCTGATGCTTGGTCCGAGTTGTGCATGAAGCGGAGCCTCCGGTTGAAGCGTATCGAGGATCAGAGGAAATTGCTCATTCAGATAGACGGTGGCATGCTGTTGACCTGAACCGGAAATACTGGAGACCTGCGCGAGCGGGGCTCCATTGGCGGCTAGTTTACCAAGCAGCAGCTCAAGAGCCTCGACCCACATCAGGGGATTGGAAAAAACTTCTCCCTGATTTGGGCCTCGAACAAAACCGGCGGTGGTCCCGTAATGAGGGAGGTCCTTTTCAAAGTTGACCGAAGCCTCGTGTGCAATGCTCCCATTCTCAGCATCAATGAGAATAGCAGAAAAACTTTGAGTAGAGCAGTCGAGGCCTAGGTGCATGGATTTAATGGGTTTTGTTAATACTCGGATGCGGCGTCGAGTTCTTTCTGTGACGCTAACTCAATCGGCTTGTATCCGCCTCTGGACTTAAAGAAGAGCCAGATGCCGAGGTAGCAGATGAGCATGAAGGCTGGGAAGAATGTCATTTTGGCCAAGGCATCGAATTGACCGGCTTTATCTGCTTCTTCCAGGGCACTCAGAGCGGACTCGTCGGTGATGGCTGATTTTTTATCAGGGTCGATCCCTTGATATTTTCCGAGTAGGTAGGATTTCTCTACCATCACTTCTTCTGCTACAGCCGGGGCTTGGGTGGTTAGCACACTACTGGATGTTTTTTCCTGCAGCGCTCCGATGAAGGGAAATCCGAGAATGCCAACCGCAATCATGCCGATGCCGGAGATGGCATTGAGAGTGAGTGCTCCTCCTTTCGGGCACTGTTCCGCCACGATGCCAAGAGTGGTGGGCCAGAAGAAGGTCTTACCCACGCCATAGAGAGTGGCTGCGGCAAAAATAACGGTCAGGCTGGCACTGCCGGTTTTTGACAGGGCAAAGAGTCCGGCGATGGCCAGTAGGGAGCTGATGACCAGGATGCCAATCGGTGAAATACGATGGATAATCGGGCCTGCAAAGAAACGCAGCACCATCATGATGGCCGAGGTGTAAACCAGCACCCATCCAGCATGGCGACCCGCTTCTTCAAGTGGTTTTTCCATCAGGCTGGAAATCCATCCATCGGTTCCGATTTCTGTGGTGGCCAGTGGCATCATGACCACGATGAGAATTGCGAGTAGAGGCTTGCCAAATGAGCGGGTGTAAACGCCAAATGCCACAACAACCGCGGCGGTGAGCGACCAAACGATGGTGCTGGACCAGCCAAAGACTTGGCCGAGTTGGGCAAAGATCAGGCCAAAGCTGACGAGAGCTCCAAAGGCTCCAAACTCTGCGAGCATTTCACGGTAGCTAACCCCAGCCTGTTCCCTTTCACTAACTGGGAAGCGGGCATTGATCAGCATCACGAAAAAGATAACGGCCGGGATGGCAATGATGCCGAGGACAACGCGCCAGTCACCACTTTCGGTGTATCCGGACATGGCAATGGTGATGAGTCCTCCGAGAACCAGTCCGCCAGGCCACCCCGCATGGAGGATCGTTAGCCATTTGGTTTTATTCTCACGGAACATGGTAGCGACCACCGGGTTGATAAAGGCTTCCACGGTTCCGTTGCCAAGTCCGAGGATAATCGACCCCCAGTAGAGCAGGTCATAGCCACGGGCTTGTGCCGCAGCTAGTGCTTCACCTTCCACCCCTTGGATAGAGCTGTAGGCCATGGAGGCCATTACCAGATAGACGGCATAACAGACAAAGGAAAAAACCATTGCCAGGCGGTAGCCGATTTTATCAATGATCAGACTGAAGAGAATGATGGAGATGGCAAAGGGCCAGACTCCGGCTCCTTGAAGGACCCCGACATCGACTTTATCGATGGCGAAGTCAGATTGGAATCTGCCGAGGAGAAGCATCCGGGTGATAAATCCGAACGCGGTGGCAATCAAGGCGATGAAGCAGCCCCAGAATACCTTCTTGTCATTACTGTCGTGTTTGATGGTCATAATCGATTAGTCCTTGCTGAAAAGGATCAGGGTTTCTACGTGTTTGATATCGATTAGGCCAGAAAATCGTTCAGATTGTTTTCTAACATCTCCTGTCTTCCGCTGGGCAAACTAGGTGGAGTGATGCTCTGAGCATAGGTATCTAGGGCATCCAGAGAACTGGCCTTGGACTCGATCTCGGCTCCGATTCCTGTGTCATACGAGGCATATCGGTTCTCGATGAATTGTCCTTGGCCGCCATCCTGAATGATGTTGTGGGCGATTTTGAGTCCGCGGGCAAAGGCGTCCATACCTCCGATGTGGGCGTAGAACAGGTCATCGGGGTGGTGGGATTCACGGCGACGTTTGGCATCGAAGTTGAGTCCTCCGGTGGTGAAGCCTCCCATTTTGAGCACTCTGAGCATGATCTGGGTGGTTTGATAGATGTTGGTAGGGAACTGATCTGTGTCCCAGCCGATGAGTTCATCACCGCGGTTGGCGTCGATGGACCCCAGAGCATTGGCTCCGATGGCCACCTCGAGTTCGTGTTCCATGGTGTGGCCGGCCAGAGTGGCGTGGTTGGTTTCGAGGTTGAGTTTGAAGTGATCCAAGAGGTCATACTCGCGAAGGAAATTCAGGCAGGCTGCCGCATCCGAGTCGTATTGGTGGGTGGATGGTTCCCGGGGTTTGGGTTCGATGTAGAACTGCCCGGTGAAGCCGATTTTCTTCGCGTGGTCGACGGCCATGTGCAGCATGGTGGCGAGGTGGTCGAGTTCCCGTTTCATATCGGTGTTGAGCAGGGTGGCGTAGCCTTCGCGGCCGCCCCAGAAGACGTATCCTTCGCCGCCGAGTCGGTGGGTCGCTTCCAGTGCATGTTTGATCTGGCTGGCTCCGTAGGCAAACACATCGGCGTAAGGTGAGGTTGCCGCTCCTTGGGCATAGCGTGGGTGGGAAAAGAGGCAGGCGGTTCCCCAGAGAAGTTTTTTTCCACTTTCTTGTTGGAAGGATTCCAGCTCACTGACAACTCGGTCGAGATGCCGGTGGGTTTCGGCCAGTGTCGATCCTTCAGGGGAGATGTCACGGTCGTGGAAACAATAGTAATCGATGCCGGTTTTTTTGAGGAATTCAAAGAAGACAGGAACCCGCTTGAGGGCGTTGTCAAGGGAGTCCGATCCGTCGTCCCAGGGCATTAAGGCCGTTCCTGAGCCGAAGGGGTCGCCGAGTTCGTTGCGCATGACGTGCCAGTATGCGGCGGCAAAGCGCAAGTGTTCGTGCATGGACTTATCGCCGACCATTTCGTCGGGGTTGTAGTGGCGGAAGGCGAGTGGATTTTTTGAGTCTTTTCCTTCGAAGGGAATGGTCGGGATGTTGGGAAAGTATTCGGTCATGGCTTGGTGAAGAATGGGTGATGGTTGATTGATTTGGAGAATGCAGGGGGCAGGGCTTAGATCTTGATGGGTAAAGCTTCAATGATCAGCTCGACCCTCGGGGGGCTGCAGATGCCTATCTATATAGCATTAAGATACCGGAGAGGTCGATGGGTTCATCCGTCAAGCACTTGTCATTTTTCGTCATTGTCAAAAAGGGCAATCTTGCGCACAATGCCCGCGATGGACGAATTGTCAGATGCCCAGTTGAAGCAGTTTACTTCACGCTTGATGCCTGGGCAGATTGCCACGGCCTTATTTCAAGCGTTGCCGGATGTGATTTTTTGGATCAAGGACAGCGATGGGCGATTTGTCTATGTGAACAAGGCCTTCTGCCATGATGTTGCCGTGATGGAGGCGAGTGAAATCATCGGTTTGAAAGATGAGAATATTTTCCCCAAGGAATTGGCGGCTGTGTTTCAACGCGGAGACGAGGAGGTGCTGCGCTCCCGGACCCCGATGTGGGATAAGTCGGAATTGGTATCGAACCGTTTGGGGCAGGTGGAGTGGCGATCGACGAGTAAAATTCCATTGTGTGACCTAGGGGGCGAGTGGGTAGGAACGGCTGGGATCTCGCGCAAAATGGGAGGTGTCGGACCCTCTTTGGTGCCTTCCCGGCATCATAAACTGGCCGTGATTGTGGAAGCTATTTATGAGCATTTGGACAAACGTATTGGGGTGACGGAGCTGGCCGATGCCGCGGCTGTGTCAGTGAGTACATTGGAGCGTTTGTTCAAGGAGCATATGAACACGACACCCAGGCAGTTTATTCTGCAAGTCAAGATATCGGCTGCTTGTGATCGCTTGATCAACTCCGGACTACAGGTTAAGGAGATTGCCGCCAGCCTTGGTTATGAAGAGCACGCTAACTTTACCAGAGCCTTTACCAAGGTGATGGGCATGTCCCCACGTTCCTATCAGCGGTATTATTCATGATGCGTCTGCTTTTCGATTCGCCCGGTTCTTGGCCGGGGTATTTCAGGAGCTGCCGCTTACCGACGTCGTTTGACAGGTGACTACAACAGGTGTAGGGGTGCCTTATGTCTGATCTTAGTATACTTTTACAGGCGCGGCTGGATCGCATCCGGGATGATTTGAATCGTCAAATACCGGCCGAGGCGCAGAAGCTCATGCATGACAGCACCCAAGCCTTGATCGATTCCGGTCAGGCGGCGAAGGCCTGCTCTGAAGGAGAACAGATTCCGGTGTTCTCTCTGGCTAACCAGAACGGAGCGCAGGTTTCTGTTTCAGAACTTTATGGTGAGGGTCCTTTGGTGGTCTCATTTTTTAGAGGTTTTTGGTGACCCTATTGTGTCGCAGAGCTGGATGCTCTGAATGATGTACTTGCCAGTATTCGGGCCAAGGGAGGAGAGTTGGTCGTGATCTCACCCCAACTTCCCAGACATAGCCTCGAATTGATCGAAGGGCATGGATTGGGATTTGATATCCTGTATGATCAGAATCTGAGTTTATCGGATACCTTCGGTTTGACCTTTACACTATCTGAAGCATTGGCGGCATTGTATCTTTCCTTTGGGATTGATCTTCCTGAAGCCAATGGCACCGATGACTGGCGTTTGCCGATGCCTGCACGTTATGTGATGAATGAAGAGGGGCTGATTCTTCATGCTGAAGTAAATCCGGACTATACCCGGCGGCCAGAACCTGCCGAGATCCTCAAGTTACTTTGATGGGAAGCTTCTGAGCGACGCATCCTGACGATTTTCATTGATTCCGGTAGCCGGTGTGGGCACGACTTGGGGCGTGGATCTACCGGTTCTGGAAATTCGTAATAAATTGCTCGATGCACTTGGCGGGATCGGTCGCATTTTGTTGCGTGCTCCTACTGGTTCGGGTAAATCCACCTGCGTGCCTCCGATGTTATTGGATGGAGGCAAGGTGGATGGTTTGATTGTGGTGGTGCAGCCGCGCAGGATAGCGGCGCGGATGCTTGCTCGACGTGTGGCCGGAATGCGTGGGGGGCGCCCGGGCGGGGAGGTCGGGCATGTGGTACGCTTTGATAAGTGCATGGGGAAGGAAACGAGGATTGTGTATGTTACGGACGGGGTGTTGCAGCGTTGGTTGCAGGACGACCCCGAGCTGTCACATGTGGGGGCTGTGATTTTTGACGAGTTTCACGAACGGCGTATTGCCAGCGATGTGGCCTTGGCGCGTTGTTTGAATTTACAGGAGGGGGCGCGGCCGGAATTGAAAGTGGTGGTGATGTCGGCGACACTCGAGGTTTCAGGGTTAAAAGAGTATCTGGACCCCTGCGATGTGCTTTTGGCCGAAGGCAGGGCGTATCCTGTCGAAATTCACTATTCAGGGGCTCCCCAGATGGTGGGGCGGAGTGGCAAGGATGCGGTTTGGGAGCGCGTTAGCAATGCGGTGCAGCAGGCGGTAAAGCGTGAAGATGCCGGGCATATTCTGGTGTTTCTTCCGGGAGTGCACGAGATCCGGCGGAGCATCGAATTGATCGAACGATCTTCGTGGTCACGGGGGTGGGAAGTGTGCCCACTCTATAGTGGGCTTTCTCCAAAACTTCAGGACGAGGCGGTAGCCCCGAGCAGGAGTGGTGGTCGCCCCAGGATCATCGTCTCCACCAATGTAGCCGAAACCTCACTGACGATCGACGGCGTCCGGACGGTGATTGATGCCGGGCAGGCCAGAGTGGCTCGCTATGACCCGGTTCGCGGGATTGACACCTTGATGGTGGAAAAAATTTCCAAAGCGTCGGCTGACCAGCGCGCCGGGCGGGCAGGTCGAACCGCTCCCGGACGATGTCTTCGTTTATGGAGTGAAGCCGACCATGCCCGGCGCGAAGCGTTTGATCTGCCTGAAATCAGGCGTGTGGATTTGACTGAGCCGGTGCTGTCCTTGATGTCGGCTGGAGTTGATGATGTGGCTTCCTTCCGTTGGCTCGATGCCCCCGATCGTCATGGATTGGAAGTGGCCGAAGCGTTGCTGCAGCAGTTGGGAGCACTTGACCATGACGGCAGAGTGACTTCGGATGGTCGGAAGATGGCAGGATTTGCATTGCATCCTCGCTACGCACGTCTTTTGTTAGCTGGAAATGAGCATGGATGTGTGGCGGAGGCAGGCTTTATTGCTGCGGCGATGCAGGCGGAGGGGCTGTTTATGCGTGGTCGGGATGCCCGGGGGCGGGAGGAATTTTCCGAGCCTGATGACGGATGTGATTTTGTTTCCGAATGGAGGGCGTTTCAATTGGCTCGAGACATGCGCTATGATCCACGGGTGTGTTCCCAGAATAGTATCCTCGCACGTGGCGCAAGGGAACTGGGACAAGCCTTGGATCAACTTGAACGCACGGCGCGGAGGCATGGGATGGATTGGCGGGAGATTGATTTTGATCGACGGTCCCACGAGCTCAGCCGGGTCATGCTGTTAGCGTTCAGCGACCGCTTAGCTGTGCGACTGGGTGATGCTACCTTGGCCTGTCGAGTTGTTGGCGGGCGTCGGGGGCAGCTGGACAAACATAGCTCGGTCAAGAGCGCCCAGGCATTTGTCGCGACTGAAATGACCGAGGTGGAAGGAAAGGACGTGACTGTCTATTTGAACCGTTGTGCAGAAGTTCATCTGGAGGAACTACGCGGACTGTTTCCGCATGACGTGCTTGAACATGACGGAGCCTTTTACGATCCCGTTTCCCGAAGAGTGGTCCGCAAACGTGAACTCCGTTTTCGGGATCTTGTGTTGGAGTCGAAAGAGGGGGGGGGGGGCCCTTCGCACGATGCGGCTCGTTTGCTTGCCGAGCGGGTTGCAGCGGGGGAATTAAAACTCAAGAACTGGGATCAATCGGTCGAGCGTTGGATTGGTCGTTTGGTTAGTCTCAGCCGTTGGTTGCCGGAGATGGGTTTGCCTGGATTTAGCGAGGATGACAAGCTGATGGTCTTGGAGGAAGTGTGTCAGGGGGCGAAGTCCTATAAGGAGATCAAAAACCGTGAGCTTATGCCAGTGCTGAAGCATTGGTTGTCTGAGGGGCAGCAGCAGGTGCTCGATGCCTATGCGCCTCTGGAGGTGAGTTTGAGTAATGGACGTAAGGCCAAGGTTCGCTATTCCGTGGATGGTGCTCCATGGATTGCCATGAAAATGCAATTTCTCTATGATGTGACGGAGCTGCCGGAGATTGCCCAGGGACGGGTGAAGCTCTTGGTTCATCTGCTTGCTCCAAACCAACGGCCATGGCAAGTGACCGATGATTTGGCCGGTTTCTGGGAGCGAGGATACCCTCAGATGAAAAAGGACTTGGCTGGCCGTTATCCGAAGCATGAATGGCGTTGATGTCACAATCACACATTTTTATAAAAAACTGGTTTACCTTTGCTGTGATGGTGGCTGTTTAGTGGGGAATGGGATTATTTTCGGGTAAAGCGGATGATTATGTGGTGACTCAGCTGGCGTCTTGTCAGGCTGAGATTCTCGCCTATATCCATTCATTGCTTCCAGGGGATGCCTCGGTTAATGATATCTTACAGCGGACGAATCTGGTGATTTGGAAAAAACGTCAGCATTTTGAGCTGGGGACCAATTTCAGAGCCTGGGCGTTCAGTATTGCCCGCTGGGAGGTGAGGGCTTTTTTAAAAGAACGTAAGCGTAAATCCTGGTTAATCATTGACGAAGAACTGGCGGAGAAAGTGACCCAGACAATGGAGCATGTCTCCCAGGATAATCCGATGACCGATTTGCGCGAAGCTCTCGATGCTTGTTTGCATAAGTTGAATGAAGGGGAGAGGGAGTTGCTTACGCACCGCTATCATAGTGATGCTCCCTTGAAGGTGTTCGCCGAAGCCCATGGACGTCCTGTGACCTCGCTGAAGACATCACTTTGCAGGATCCGGGCTTCACTGAAGCGTTGTATTGAAGCGGCTCAGAAAAGAGCGGGTATCCAGTCGATTTAATATCATGGCCATGACACCGGTACAGATTGAAACACGCATTCAGGAGTTGATCGATGGATCTCTGAATGAGGAACATTGGCCGGAGTTGCAACAGGCGTTGATGGGGTCCGAGGAGGCACGTGAGCTGTATTGTCACTATGCCCGCATGCACGGGCTTTTGAGGCAGCGTTCCAAGGGGATTGAAAGTTTGGCTTCCAACGAACCCATGATTCCTCTCGATGCTATTAGGCTGAGTCAACAGAGACAGTCTGTCAAGTTTGCGACCTTGGTCGCCGCTGCAGTTCTGGTGGTTATGCTGGTTTCGATGCGACTGATTTTTGTGCCCGAACCCGAGCCTCTTGTGTCGTTTCGTTTGGCCCCCGGGGCTGAATTTGTTCTAGAACGAGCGAAAGGGGATACGACGTCAATACCGGGGGTTATCGAAAAGGGTTCCCGCTTGCGCTTGAGCCAGGGCACGGTGGAGTTGCAATTTGCCTCGGGGGTGCGTTCGGTGGTTCAGGCACCGGCGGATTTGACCTTGAGGGATGAAGATGAACTTTACCTGCATCGAGGTTCCGCTTGGTTTCATGTTCCCCCTGAGGCTGTTGGCTTTTCGGTTGTGACCGCAGAGCTGGATATTGTCGATTTGGGGACGGTTTTTGGTGTGTTGGCTGACCCCGGACACTTCGACGAAGTTCATGTGTTTAAGGGCAAGGTTCGTGTCAGCAGCAAAGGTGTCCGGCAGGTTCACGAAGAGTTAGTCGGAGGGCAGGCCCGACGTGTCGATCCAGTGGGTCGATTGAGTGTGCTCGATGTCAATGAAGCTGAATTTTTGACAGAACTGCCAGGGGCGATGCCATACCTGCACTGGTCATTTGATGGTCGGGGGCAGGAGCAATGGCAGGTGGCCGGGAGTCACTTGGATCGTGATCAGATTCAGCTCAAGGTGGTCGAAGAGGACGGTAGGCAGGCCTTCGCCGCCATGCCTGGCATGTTTGGTGACTCGTTAGCGAGCCTGGGCAACGGGGGGGCACTGGAAAGTAATTGGTATGGAGTGTCTGGTAACAAACCTCGCACCGTTGCGTATTGGTTGAAGGTTCTTCCCGGATACTCTTATTTTAACCCGATCGTGGGATGGGGGCGGCAGGATCTTGTTCCGGATAGTTCGGCGCGTGCTTATTATACCTTGGTTGAAAATACGGAGGCTGGCAGTGTGCACGGTTTGTCCGTCGGGGGTTACTGGATTTTGGGGACCACACCCGTTGATGACGGCCAATGGCACCATGTCGCCTTTGTTTACACTGGTCAATATCGCACGGACGGTTCACCCGAGATCAAGGTGTATCTCGATGGTGAGTTCGAACGTATGGAGTATCATCAACATAGTGAGGTGCAGCGAAACGATAGAGGTCGCATCGAGGTTGATACCGCTGATCAAGCCCAAGGGGCGTATCCCGTGTCGATTTTCGGGGATATGTATAAATTTACGAAGGGGAATCATAGGACCGCTCCGAATATCGATGAACTCTATATCGTGGAGGGCGCCATGAATCACCAGCAGATCAAGCGTCTGTATCATCAAAATCGCATCGAGGATTAAACCGATTTCGAAGATCTGCCGTTCTTCGAGTGAAGGACATCTGGCATATCTTCAAAAACACGAAAAAGTGAAAGAAAACACAAAAACGAAACAAGAATAATGAAATTAAGAAAAATGATGCTGACGCTTTCCTGCGTTGGCTTTTTGCCGAGCGTGCTCCATGGGGCAAGTATTGCTGTTAATTTTTCCGAGAATGGTTCAAATCAGACCTTCATTGGTGGGCAGATTATTGGACCTACCGGAATTGATAGTTCTAACTGGAATAATACAGCTTCATTGGGAGATCCTCCAGTGGGGTCTTTTACTGCGGGTTCAGTAATCGATGACTCCGGTGCAAACGTGCCTCTAGCTGTGGTTTCTTGGTCAGCTCCAAACATGTATTACACGGGAGGGGCTCCGACCGGAAATGATGCTGGTAAGTTAGTGGCTGGATATTTGGATGAAGGCAGTGGCAACCCTAATGGCTTTTCCATTGTTAACCACGAATTTGTTCAGTATGACCTGTACATTATCGTTGCTGGTGATGGTGGTAATGCCAATGGAGGTACGGGAACCTTTTTGCATGACGGTTTTACCATTAATGGTCAAGACTATGGCTCTTTCACAGCTCTGGGGCAAAACCAAGGGGCTATGGTTGAAGCTACTGGTCCTACAGCCGGAAACTATGTGAAGTATTCTGGATTAACAGGGGACTTGACCGTGGCCGGGAATTCTGGAGACGGTAGGACGCCTATCAACGGTTTTGTAATCGTGGCTGT
This sequence comes from Oceaniferula marina, assembly GCF_013391475.1. NCBI lineage: Bacteria > Pseudomonadati > Verrucomicrobiota > Verrucomicrobiia > Verrucomicrobiales > Verrucomicrobiaceae > Oceaniferula > Oceaniferula marina. The sequence goes on from NZ_JACBAZ010000011.1 coordinate 70,374, forward strand.
CCCTGAACCTTCATCTTCTGCTCTGATTGGTCTCGGTGGCCTTGCTCTGATCTTGCGCCGTCGCAAGTAACAGACATAAATCGGATCTATTGGTAACCGTATTGAAATCAAAGCCTCTGGTGTCAAAACCAGAGGCTTTTTGCGACCTTGATCCTTTTGATTACTGGAGGTCTTGGGTAAAGGTTCGAATGAACGAGCCGACAGGATGCCCGTTTCAGGTACAACGTCGTCGGCTGATTGCCCTCAAGCCTCAGCCTGGAATGTGATACCCCAGAACCCTTCAATACGGGTTTCAGAACCGCTTTATTAAGGATGAAATGGCCAGAGTATTGGAATGAGGAAGGATGCCACACCCCAGAGGATAAAGGCGAGAGGGGCTCCTACTTTGAAAAAATCGCCAAATTTGTAGCCTCCTGCACCGTAGACAAAGGTGTTGGTTTGATAGCCGATCGGGGTGGAGAAACTGGCCGAGGATCCAAACATAATGGCAATGATGAATGGCAGGGCGCTGGCGTCCAGCGTATGGGCGACCACGATGGCGAGCGGCGTAAGCAAGACGGCCACCGCATTGTTCGAGATGATTTCCGTCATGACCGCGGCAAGGAGATACATCAAGGCGAGCATGAGGTAGGGGTTTTCAATGCCGAGGTCGTGAATCAGGCTGTCAGCGATGCGCTGGGCCAGCCCGGATTTTTCGATCGCCATACCAAAGCCGAGCATGCCGAAAATCATAAAGATCACTTTCCAGTCAACAGCGCGGTAGGCTTCCTGGGGTTCAACACAGCGGGCGAGTAAAACGATCAGGGCGGAGGTAAACGCGAGTTGGACAATCGGGATGGCTGGAATGCCAAAGCGACCACCCAGAGCTCCCATAATCATGAAAAGAAGCAGGGCTCCGATGGCGATGGGTGCTTTGCTTTGCCTGACCTGGGCATGTTTGCGTTCACTCAGGTTGATGAAGTCGCGTTGCTGGAAAAGCTGATTCATTTTCTCCGCAGGACCTTGCACCAGCAGGGTGTCACCGAAGGCCAGTTTTTCGTCTTCGAATCGCTCTCTCAGGTTCCGCCCCCGGCGGTGGACGGCAAGGATCAGGACCCCGAAGCGTTGCCGGAAATTGAGCTCTTTGAGACTCTTGCCCGTCATGCTGGATTCCGGCCCGATGATGCCTTCCATCAGCAGGGCGCTTTCGGTTCGGATGCCTTCCAGCCCCCGGCTGTCATTGCCTCGGACATCAATGCCCTCGGTTTTGGAGATTCCCATGACGCCCTCGAGAACGCCCTTGAAGACAATTTCATCACCGGATTCGAAAACGATTTCATTCAGTGGTGTCTGAAGTCGGACGCCATCGCGCAGGACTTCGAGAACCCGAGCTTTTTTCATTTTGGCGATTCGACTTTCGGAGAAGGCCTTGCCGTCCAGGTTGCTGTCTTTTTTGACAAAAGCATGGGTGATGAATTCCCGTGAACTGTGGGTGTCAATCAAGGTGGCCAGAGTGGCTCGATCCGGGAGCAGTTTTTTTCCCAGGGTGAGCATGTAGACAAAGGTGATGACTACAAAAACAATACCGACGGGGGTGACGCTGAACATGCCAAGTCCTTGGATGCCTTCTTTCTCCGCAATACCGAGGGCAATCAGGTTGGTCGAGGTTCCAATGATGGTCATGGTTCCTCCGACGATGGCTGCGTAGGAAAGAGGGATGAGGAATTTGGAGGCCACAAAGTCCCGCTTGCGGCAGATGGCGAGAACGATGGGGAGGAAAACGACGACAACCGGGGTGTTGTTTGCAAAGCTCGAGAGAAAGGCAACCAGAGCCATCATAACCACGAGCATCCGGGTTGGTGAGTTGCCGGCGATTTTTTCAAACCAGACACCGAGCGTCTCAATTACACCGGTCCGTTCCAGTGCTGCGCTGATGACAAACATACAGGCAACCGTGATCGGGGCCGGATGGGAAAAGACTTTCAGTGCATTGAAAGGGTCGTCCTGATTGACGCTGAGGATCCCCGTCACCACGCAGGCCAGTAGAGCGCTCAGAGCGACCAGTTCAGCAGATATCCACTCTTTGACAAAGGCGAGGAATACCATCATCACAAGTCCGGCGAGGAAGGCTTGCTGCCATGTTTCGAAGAAAGGCATCGTTGGAATCAGCTTAGCTCGGGATTCAGGTATTTGGCAAGGATGGTTTGTTCGTCTGGAGGGGGCTGCCAGGTCTTATACCTTTAGCAGCTTTTCCTGCCATTCCTGTTCTTTGAATCCTGTCAGTGAGATGTCAGCCCCCGTGACAAAAGGACGCTTCACCAGCATGCCATTGGACCGTAACAATTCGAGGGATTCCTGCTCACTCATGGTTGGCAGTTTGTCTTTGAGTCCGAGTGCGCGGTAATCCATTCCCGAGGTATTGAACAAAGCCTTGATGCTGCCTTTGGCTGCCAGGGCTTGTTTGAGTTCTTCCATGGTTGGCGTTTGTTCGCGGATGGCTATTTCTTCGAAATCAATGTCTTGGGACTCGAGCCATTGCTTGGCTTTCCGGCAAGTGCTGCATTTTTGGTATGCGTAATAGCGAATCATGGTTGATAGAGGGATAGCGTGTGAGAGGAATGGGAAGCAATAAAAAAAGGAGGCGTTGAGGCCTCCTTGTAGAAATAAATAGGGTGCTGAACCGAGGTCGACGATTATCCGACTCGGAAGACGATGCGGGCTTTCGATGTATCGTAAGCGGACATCTCCATCTTTACCTTGTCACCCACGACGAGGCGAATGAAGCGTTTACGCATTTTTCCGGAAATGTGAGCTAAAACTTCGTGACCGCTGGGGAGTGCCACCTTAAACATGGTCCCGGCAAGAACCGAGGTGATGACGCCCTCAATTTCGACAACATTGTTATCACGGTCGTCGTCCTTTTTTTTGCGTTGGCCGTAATTATTTCCCTTACGGCGGTTTCTTCCGCGTGGGTTTCCCCGTCCTGGTCTTTTTGGTCGTCCTGCGATAGCTTGCTCCTTTGTTGGTTGATCGCTTCTCCATGCGGATGCACGCAGAGGCGGACACATCATCATTAATAATCGTCAGAGCGCAACTCTAAAGTCGGGTATTGCGCGGATTTAGACGCATTTACCTCATGATATACGGATTGCGTCACACAAAGGGGAGGTGACGGGATGATTATGCGAGCAGCTCCGGGTAGCAACGTTGGGCCATTTCGCTTGAGACCCTGTGGATATCCGGGCTGGAGGAGGCAGAGAGAATATCCTGCATGGCCTCGGTGCATTCGGCACTGGAGAGTGAACGAACGGCTTTTTTGATACTGGGCAGCATGTGGGATCCGACCGAGAGTTCATCAATGCCGAGCCCGACGAGAAGGGGGGTCAGCATCAGATCACTGGCCATTTCACCGCAGACGCCGGTCCAGATACCGTTGTCCTTGGCCGCCTTGACGGTAATATCCATCAGTCGGATGACTGCTGGGTGGGTGGGTTTGTAGAGGTGGGCAACGTAGTGGTTGACCCGGTCGACGGCCACAGTGTACTGGATCAAATCATTGGTTCCGATAGAGAAAAAGTCGACCTCGCGTGCGATTTCATTGGCCATCATGGCCGCAGATGGAATTTCAATCATCACGCCCGTTTCGATCTTTTCATCGAATGGCACGTTTTCGCGATGAAGCTCATCCATGCATTGCTTCAGTAGATCTTTGGCCGTGCGAACTTCCCGTAACCCGGAAATCATGGGAAACATAATGCCAAGTTTTCCGTGGGTGCTGGCTCGGAGGATGGCTCGGAGCTGTTCTTTGAACAACGCGGTTCGGGTCAGTGATACCCGGATACCCCGCCAACCAAGGAAAGGATTGGGTTCCGGGTGGGAGAGGGGTTCGGCCGGGATTTTATCACCTCCGGCATCGAGGGTGCGGATGATCGCTTGGTGGGGGCTCGTGGCCTCCGCTACCTCGGTGTATACTTCGGTTTGTTGCTGCTCATCGGGCATTTCCCCACCTTCCAGTAGATAAAACTCGGTGCGGAATAGTCCGACACCTTCTGCTCCGGACTGTTGGACCATCGGTAATTCATTGGTGAATTCGATGTTGGCAGAGAGGGTGATTCGACGCCCGTCCGAGGTTGTGGTGTTTTTTTCTCGAAGGCCCTCCAGCTTTTTCAGGGCGGACTTTTTACTTTCCGCCTGATCCTGGTAGAAACGGACCGTTTCGGCGCTTGGGTTGAGGATGAGTTTTCCCGTGTATCCATCGAGGATGGCTTCGGTCAGGGTCTGGGTGTCGATAATGACATTTTCCAATCCGACAACCGCTGGGATGCCAAGCGATCGGGCAAGGATGGCGGTGTGTGAGTTGACGCTGCCCTGTTCGGTGGCAAAACCTTGCACATTGGCCCGGTCGATCATCGCCGTGTCACTGGGGGTCAGGTCATAAGCGACCATGATATGTTTGTGGTCCGGGCGCTCAATCTGCTGGCTTGGCGTATCGAACTGAAAATTGCGCAGCACCCGTTGGCAGACATCGTCGATATCGGCCGCCCGTTCCTTGAAATAACTGTCATTGAGCCGGCGCATTGATTCCAGGAAGTTCTGCATGACGGCGTAGAATGCATATTCCGCATTTTGGCAGCGGTCTGTAATGGCCTCATTGACACGTCTGATCAGCGACGGGTCTTCAAGCACCATAACGTGGGCTTCAAAAATTTTTTCGCTGCCGTCGCCTGAGAGGTTTTCGATGTGTTGACGCAGTTCATCGAGTTGCTTCTTAGTGATCTCGACCGCTTGTTCGAACCGCTTCTGCTCGTTGGCGATTTGCGAGGCAGGGATTTCGTAGACGTCGGGTGCGGAGAATCCACGAGCCGCAACGTGCACGGGACCGAAGGCGATCCCGGGAGATCCCGCGGTGCCTTGAATAATGGTTTCCTGATCCTCGTTCTGCATGTGTGGTTAGTCTGCACACTTGATTCGGGGGAGTCAAGAAGTCTACCGAGAAGATGAATGGCAGGTCGTCTCCATCCGGTTTCGGCATCGTCCGGGCACCGATTCCTGCTAGGGGAAGATGCGTTTGAGGCCCGATGTGGACCGTCGGTTTCCGGAGATCAGGCTTCGAAATTGTTGCTGATCAGGTTGCCCAGTGCCTCAAGGGCATCGTCGGCATCATCGCCATCTGTGGTGATGATGAGGATGGATCCATGGCCGGCAGCGAGCATCATCAGGCCCATGATGGATTTGCCGTCAGCTTGTTCATCGTCTTTTTCTACCTGAATATCGCAAGTGAATTGGCTTGCAGTCTTAACAAACTGGGCTGCGGGACGGGCATGGATGCCCAATTTATTGGTGACGGTGAATTCGGCAGTTGGCATTGTCTGTGGAGGAAGTGTTGCTGATTCCGGTGCCGTGATCCTAGAGAAGAGAGAGACACGGGGGAAGGGAAATTTTTTATTTTCATCCAATCCGGGTGAGTTTTTTTCAAACACCTGATTGACTGGGGTCGTTTAGATTGCGTTTCCTGGGCTTTCCGGTGCCATTTTATCTAGCAATCGCTGATTGAATTCAGCCGCCATATCATAGCCCATATTGCGGAGTTGGTGCTCGAGGCAGGTGGTCGCTACGAGGCGAGCAGTATCGCGTCCAGGGGCCACTGGGATTTCGACGTGGGTGACTTCCCAGTCGAGGATGGTGTAGGTTTCCCGGTTCACACCCAAGCGGTCGACTTTGTTGAGGTCGGAGTAGGGTTTGAGTGTGATGACGAGATCGAGTCGCTTGTGGGGGCGGATGCTCCCCAGACCAAACAGGTTGGCCACATTGACGATGCCGATGCCTCGCATTTCAATGAATCCTCGGGAAAACTCTTTGGTGCTGGCAATCAGTTCGTTGCCGACTTTTCGGAGAATGACCATATCGTCTGCTACCAGGGCGCCCCCACGTTCGAGTAGCCCGATTGCGACTTCGCTTTTCCCTACGCCACTGTCGCCCATGATCAATACGCCAACCCCACGGTAATCGATCATACACCCGTGTCGGGTGGTGGATTGGGCGAAGTCATCTTCCAGAAGCAGGGTGGCGGAGTTGACAAACTTCATGGTGACCAGCGGTGTAGTAAAAACGGCAACGCCTTCCTCATGTGCGACTTTCAGTAGTTCCGGGGTCAGTTCCTTACCCCGTGAGGTGACGATGCAGGGGATGTTGCGTTTGCATATTTCGCGGAAGCAATCGATTCGCTCTTCATCCGTTCGTTTGCTCAGGAATGATTGTTCTGAGTTGCCAAGCACCTGAATACGTTTGTAGGCAAAATAGGAAAGGTGGCCGGCGAGCGCCAGACCAGGGTGGTTAATCGTGGGTTCGATGATTTTGCGGTTAAAACCGACCGATTCCCCTTGCAGGGTGAGTTTGAGGGCCTTGGCGTGACGTTCAAAAAACTCGGCAACGGTCAGGTGGGAGATGCATTTGCGCTTCTGCTTGGCTGGCATATTGATACTAATAACCAATTTTCTCGTGATTAGGAATCACGAATCACAGGGATCAGGTGAATTTTCTATCGAAAGCACGAATCGTGATGCAGTCGGATCAACGATCGAGAAGAAAAGGGAGGCTCAGGTGGCCGGGGCGATTTTCTGCAATAATAGAGCCAAGCCAAACAGTCCGAAGCAGATAACGGCTGCGGGGATGGAAAAGGTGGCAGCGATGCAAGCGTCAAGCAGGCAGAACCCGGCAAGGGCATGGGAGACGAATGTGGGCTTGGAGTGATTGAGATGTTTCATCGCTCTCAAACTCCAGACCATGTAGATGAGAAGTGCACTTGCCAGAAGCAGATAGGACGGGGGGCTCAGGGGGAGGTCATATCGGGTGTCTGCCAGCCGGAGAATGGATTGGGAAGAAAACTGATAGGCATGAAAGAGTCCAATGGCGAAGATGGGTAAACAGACAAAGATCGAGCCCAGTAGTTTTTGGCGAGAGTATGGCTTGGGGGAAGATTCGGTGGCCGCGACGGTTGATAGTAAGTAGGTGTATAAACCTACTGCCACTACCGGAATGAAGATCCATGGAGTGGGCCAAGCCATCCCTTTGCCATATAGATTCGGGAGCGATATGACGATGACAGTTAAGACAAGCAGACTACGGCAGGCGGCCATGAGAATGGGGGAGCCTTTGCCCATTTTTTTATGGAACAAGGCATAGGCCAAGATGCAGAGGCACAATAATGAGCTGGTCTTAACAATGTCAGCAGGGAACAGCCACGCCCATTCTTTTTCGTGAAAAAGTTCAGAGCAAAAGCTTAGCCCGTTCTCCTCAAAAAGTATGAGGTGAATGGGGTAGGATGCAAGCGTTAGGAACCAACCAATCGCTAGGAATAAGATCGCCGCCATCAAAGCGGTGGGTGCTTTGATGATCCCGTTCGGGAGTGGGCGGTTGGGGCGATGAATGCTGTCGAATTTTTTATCCACGACATCTCCCAGGATGCAGCCTCCGAGATAGAGCAGCGACATGGAAATGATCGTGTGGATCAGAAAAAAGACGGGGGTGGGGGGGAGGGATCCCGAATGACAGATCAAAAAATAAACCAGCACATTACTCCAGACCGTGGGCAGGTTGGCAGTCCGTCCAGTGGCAAGCCAGGCTTTGAATTGATCACCAAGGGTGGACATGGAACGGCAGAAAGTAGGACAGGTTTTTAACCTGTCGGCTTCGATGGGGAATGGTAAGGGTGGGCTTGGTTGGTCTTGGAGTCAGATCCGTCCTTGGCTTGATGTTCTCAAAGCCTGTCGACAGGTTGCAAACCTGTCCTACAATTTAGAACCTGACCTCGAACCAGATGCCGCCAAATGCGGTGTCGTCGCCAATGTCATCGCTGTCCAGAAGTGCCGAGCCACCGATAAAGGGAGTGACGGATACGGTATCGGAAATATTGTAGGTTAGGGAAGCCCGAGCGTAGACATCATTGAATCCGTCCCGATCGTAGTAGCTGTCCACGGCGCTGATTCCGGTTTTTAGAGCGAAGAAGGCTTTATCTGATACAGGTTTGGTCCAGTAGCTTTCAAGGTTGCCATACCAGCCTTCGGCGCCAGTGTCGTAGTAGCCTCCGAGAGTTATGCCGAAATCGCGACAGAAATTCCAAGTGGCCGTAAGGCCGAGATCGACTCCTTCTTCAAACAGGGAGTTGTTGAAGTCGCGGTAGGTGGCGCTGGCTCCCAGCGTGAGATGTTCGGTGGTCTGATGGTGGAGTTTGAGGAATCCTGCCACTTCATCGAAATCTCCTGATCCGGTTTCAGTGGCATACCAGCCACCGATGTTGAGGGCCAGGGTGTCCGACAGGGCGACTTCCGCCTCTAGTTGAAAATCCAGAGTGCTTTCAGCGAGTTCAAATCCGCGGTAGATATAGTCGCTTCGATAGCCGGTGACCGCTTCCACCCCCCATTGAATTTCATTTTCAAGCTCAGCGGAGGTTGTGGCTGGCAGGGCAAGGACGAGTAAGGAGAACAGACGTACAATCTTCATGACTGGCAGTGACGATAATAATTTTTGCGCGTTAGGCAATGACATTAGCCATTTTCTCCAGCCCTTCAAGCAATCGGCTGTGTGGGCAGCCGTAATTGAAGCGAACGTGGCCAGGTGCGCCAAAGAAATTTCCATCGGAGAGATAGAGCGAGGCTTCTTTTTCAAACCGGTCGGCCGGGGTGTCGAGGTCGAGAGCCCGGCAGTCGATCCAGGCCAGGTAGGTGGCCTCGATATCGGGAATGGCACAGCCGGGAAGACGGGTGCGAACAAACTCTGTAATGGTGTCGCGGTTTTTTCTGAGATAGGCAAGCAGTGCCTGACGCCAGTTTTCGCCGTCGCGGTATGCGGATTCGGCTGCGTAGTAGGCGAGACAGTTGATTTCCGGCAGGATGTGACCACGAGCGGCCGTGAACCGGCTGCGCAGGGCATCATCTTTGATGACAGCAAAGGCGTATCCCAGACCGGCGATGTTGTAGGTTTTGCTTGGTGCGAGCAGGGTGATGATGCGTTTCTGTAATTCCTCAGGGAGTCCGGCAGCGCAAACGTGCGGGGTGCTGGATTCATCGAGGATCAGATCGCAGTGGATTTCGTCAGAGACCAGAATGAGATCGTGCCGCTCGCAGAACTCGGCGAGTTGTTTGACCTCCTGCGCCGTAAACACACGACCGAGTGGGTTTTGCGGGTTGCTGAGGAGGAAGATTTTGGTTTCCGGGGTGACGGTCGCCTCCATGGCATCCCAGTCGAACTCCCATCGTCCTTCGGTTTGAATGTGAGGGGCCGTGATGCACTTCATGCCGATATCGTGGTGCACGCCGAGGAAGGGAGGATAGATCGGGGTGCACGTCATAATCGCCTCACCAGGCTTGCCAAAGGCACGGGCGATCAATGACAGCGCACAGACCAGTCCGCCGAGGTGGACAATTTCCTGATCTTCGACCACGATGCTGTGTCTGTTCAGCATGTATGTTTGCAGGCTTTCGACGAGTCCTTGGTGCGGGACAGCGTATCCGAGCACTCCGTGGGAAAGACGGCTCTGAATGGCCTCCAGCACCTCAGGAGGTGCAGTGAAATCCATATCGGCGACCCAGAACGGGTCGAGTTCGGAGAATTTGTCCCATTTCAGGGAGCCTGTACCACGGCGCGGAATGATGCGGTCGAAATCGTACTGCGTTGTCATGGATGTCTATGTAAGATGAAAGTGCTAAGAATCAAGACGGAAGAGACTGAATGACGAGATAATTACCGTTGTTCCCATGTCGTTTCATCGTGGTGGCTAGAGCTCTTTTTCAATGGGGACCCAGCGGGCGATGGCATCGATGAATCGTTGCATGCCGCTTCGGGCTGGTTGTCGACGGAGAGGCTCGGCTTCTTTTCCGTGCCAGCGGATTTTTCCTTTGTCATTGAGTCTGAGTTGCCAGGAGTTTTCCGGGAGCAGAGCTTCGTCGATGAGACTTGCCAGTTCCTTTCCGAGGGCTGGGGAGTTGATGATGAGGCCTTCTTCGGTATTGATATTCATCGCCCGGGGGTCGAGGTTTAAGGTTCCGATGTAGCAGTGTTGGCGGTCGGCGATCATGGTTTTCATGTGCAGGCCGATCCACTCGGCCCTTGCGGGAGACACATCACAGAGGGAGCGCTGCGGCTCGGATGGTTGGAAATTATACTCGTAGAGCTCGGCTCCGGCTTCGAGAATGCGTTTGCGGTATTTTCGATAATGGCTGTGGGCCGGGGTATGGTTGTTGGCCCCCATCGATGGGACGAGGATTTTGACTTTAACTCCTTTAGCTGTGGCTTCCCTTAAGCCGTCGAGTGATTGTTTATAGGGGATAAAATAGGGAGAGACGACGATGATTTCCTTTTTCGCCTTGTTCAGCATTTTGCCGAGTTCATCGACCATGATTCTGGTTTTGTTATCATCGGTGTCGGGAATGTCACTGACGAAGCGGGCGCTTCCGGGAGTCATACGGGATGGCAGAGTTGTGAGTCGATCACTCCAGTCTTTTCGCGAGGTGGGGTAGGAACTCAGAATATCGTGGCCTTGTTTATTGACCCTTTGGTTCAATTCGCGGATTTCTTCGGTGATGGTCTCTAAGCCAGGGCTATGGGCAAGTTCTTCGGCAGGGTAGGCCTGGGGGCTGTTCCAGAACTGGTCGAATTCGTGTTTGATCTGCTTGAGAACCGGGCCGGTGGAGATAACATCGAGGTCCCGGAAGTTGTAGGTTTTCGCGAGTCCGAAATATTGATTGCCAACGTTGCGACCTCCGTGAATCGCCATGACGCCATCGGCGATGAAAGTTTTGTTGTGCATGCGCCGATTCATCGTCCTGTAATTGTTGAGGAAATACGCGGCTTGCCCGAATTTGCTGTTTCTCACCCTGCTGGGGTTATAGAGGCGGATATTGATATGGGGGTGCTGGCAAAGCGATGACAGGTTTTGATCGTTGGCGGTTAACCAAATGTCATCTACCAGAAGTCTGATTCGAACTCCCCGTTTGGCGGCCTGAATCAAGCGGTTGAAGATCAGAGCTCCGCAATGGTCGTTGGCCCAGAGGAAAGTCTGGATGTCGATCGAGCCTGTGGCTGAGTCGATCATGGCAAGTCGCCACTTCATGGCCTCAGAGGCGCTGTTCACCAGGAGGAAGTGAGATTGATGCCTTGAGCCATTGGCTTGAATGGTTTTGGCTGTTTGAGTGAGTGGGCTCGATGTGGGAGGCGTAATGACCTGCGTGACGGGGCGGTCAGGGTTAGGAGGGATAAGCGTGCATGCCTTGAGAAAAAGTGCCAGAGCCGTGCCAAGCAGAATGGCGGCGTAGCGGGGTGGGTTCGACATACCGGAAGCTTAGAATTTCCCTATGCTGGACACAAGGGAATAAGCTTGCAGAGCGAAATGTTGTGCAGGCGTTTGTTGGAGGGGCAATACGTCGGTCGACGCTAGATCCCGGCCGGGATTTCCCCTCCGTGGCGAATATCCGTGGATGTCTCCTCGAAGACAACATCCTCGGCGATGTTGATGGCAAGGTTGCCGACGCGCTCAAGCCAGCGACAGATGAAAACCAGATCGAGATAGTCACGATACTGAGATGTCTCACCTTCCAGCTTTTTGGAGAGTGCTCTGGAGGTTGTCTTGTGGGTTTTTTTCAGTGATTTTTCCTGTTCGATCACTTTGAGAGCCATCTGCGTGTTGTTGTCTGTGTAGGCAATCAGCGCGTCAGCGAGCATGCCGGCCGAGACTTGATAGAGGCCTTCAATTTGTGAGAGCTCGTGGAGTTCTGGATTTTTGAGCATTTTACGAGCTCGTTTGGCGATACTGACGGCTTGGTCCGAGATGCGCTCCAAGTGGGAGGAGGTTTTCATGGAGGCGATCACCATTCTGAGGTCGCTTGCCAAGGGGCGGAACTTGATGATCAGGTTCATGCCCATACGGTCGATTTCGATTTCGAGTCGATCTTCGTCGTCATCGTCGGCGATGGCCTGGTTGCAGAGTTCTTTATCCCGCTCAAGCAGGCCGCGCATGGCATTTTGCAAATTGCGCTGGGTTGCTGCGCCCATGCCAATGGTCTTTTCCTTGAGCTCTCTGAGGGCTTCGTCGAATGTGCTGAGTATGTGTCCTCCTGGTTCCATGATATGTGTGGTGGGTTTGTGTGATCGATTCGGTGGTTCGAATGAAGTGGTGAATGGTTAGGGTGGGTTAGCCGAATCGGCCGCTGATGTAGTCTTCCGTTTGTGAGTGGCCTGGGTTCGAGAAAATGGTGCTTGTTTTGTCATATTCAATCAGTTCACCGAGGTAGAAAAACGCCGTGTTATCTGAGATTCGGCTGGCTTGCTGCATAGAGTGGGTGACGATGACGATGGTAAATTCCTTGCGGAGCTCATTCATCAATTCTTCCACTTTGGCGGTGGCAATGGGGTCGAGAGCTGAGCAGGGTTCGTCCATCAGAATGATCTTGGGTTGCACGGCGATGGTGCGGGCGATGCAGAGACGCTGTTGCTGTCCTCCGGACAGTCCAAGGGCGTTGTCGTGCAGACGATCTTTGACTTCGTCCCACAAGGCAGCACCTCGCAGGCTGCGCTCAACGGCTTCCCCGAGCACTTTCTTCCGCCGTTCACCTTGGATCCGGAGCCCGTAGGCGACGTTTTCAAAAATGCTTTTTGGGAAGGGGTTGTATTTCTGGAAGATCATACCGACATGCTTGCGCAGTTCGATGGCGTCGACATCCCGGCTGTGGATGTCGTGACCGAGAATGCGGATTTCGCCTTCGGTGATACATGCCGTTTCAATCAGATCGTTCATCCGGTTCAGGCAGCGGAGTAAGGTGGATTTACCACAACCTGAGGGGCCGATGAAGGCGGTGACCTGGTTGGCTGGGATGTCCAAGGATATGCTCTTTAAGGTGTTGCTCTTCCCTTGGTCGTAGCTGAATGAAAGCTGGTCGATTTCAATCACCGTTTTTGGAGCTTCGATGGTGGCCGGAGAGCTGGTGGCGGTTTCTTTTGTGGCAGTGGATGCTGACGCTTTTGATACGTCGAGATCGACGGGTGCTTTGAGTGTGGCAGTCATGGCAAAGGTAGTGGTTAGTGAAATGGTTGGGCGCAGGTGGGCGAATGATTGGGAGCTTACCATTTGAGTTTTTTCCGGACCCGGTTACGGAGGATGATAGAGAGCATGGCGAAGCCCATGACCAGAAGAAGGAACGCGAGGGTTGCCCCATTCTGCATGGGTTTGCTCAGAGGGTCGTCCGGGAGCTTCGCAAGTGTATAAATATGGAAGGGTAAGGCTTGCACGGATTGGCCGAAGAAACTCCAAGTGCCATCCAGACCTTCCCAGGGGAGGTTGTTTTTGTCCGTGGCTGCGGCGGTTAGCATGATCGGCGCGGTTTCTCCAGCCACTCGGGTGATCCCAAGAATGGATGCGGTCATGATGCCGGGTAGGGCATAAGGAAGGACTGCCTTGCGGATGGTTTGCCACTTGGTCGACCCGAGTGCGAATGAGGCTTCGCGGAAGCCTTTGGGGACGGCTCGGAGGGATTCTTCACATGCTGTAATAATGACTGGGAGAACCATGATGGCCAGGGTGAAGGCTCCGGATATCAGGGATGTTCCCCAGCCCTCGAAGCTGAGGTAGCTTTCGCTCGAAACTTTGAACGATAGCAGGGATCTGTCTGAGACCTCGGATACCAGAATGGGCGCCATGTAGCAGAAAACGCCCCAACCAAAGAGAGCAAACACAATGGAAGGCACACCGGCCAGGTTGAGAATCGATAAGCGGATCGCAGACATCAGCCGGCCTTGGCCACAGTATTCACTCAGGTAGACCGCTGCAGCAACGCCGATGAACAAGGCGATGGTCATACATAAAATGACCAAGAGTGCGGTGCCCGCGAGTGGGTTGAGGATGCCTCCCGCACTGTAATTGAGGCGATGTTCATTCACTACCTGAATTTGTGGGTTGGCTTTGGTCCACGTATCAAAATTCTTGGATGACATGGCGTATTCCTTGCCATCGGCATCGTGAAAGGTGACGAGTGTTTGAGGGTTCTCGGTGAAGAACTCGGTATTGATAAAGGGAGCCTCCGATTTGAAAAATGTGGGAAGCCCTTTGCGTCCGATATCGAAGAAAATAAACAGAGCACAAAGAATAATCAAATAGGCACAAGAGGCAAAGATGGTGGTGAGACCTCGTTCCGACCATTTGTTAAGGCCACCGGTGCTTTTAAATGGATGGGGTGATGGGGTTGAATGGGCTGAGCTCATGATGATGAAGATGAGGTGAGTTAGGATCAGGTAAAGGGAGGCGCTATTTTGTGCTCTTTTTCAGCACACGCTGGCAGTAGCTGTTCACGCTGAGTGAGATCAGAAAAAGAATGAGCCCGACCATGAACAGTGCCATGTAATGCAGGGAGCCAGTTTCCACCTCTCCGCACTCCTGGGCGATAATGCTCGTCATGGTGTGAACCGGCTGGGTGACCACCCCAAGGCCCGAGGAAAATTCGGGAATGGCGGCTTTGTTTCCTGCGACAAGTAGGACGACCATGGTTTCGCCGATGACCCGGCCAAACCCGAGTAATACAGCGGCAATGATACCGGAAACCGCTGAGGGGAGGACCACTTTTAAGGCTGTTTGCAGCCGCGTGGCGCCCATGGCGAGGGAGGCTTCCGAATAGGCCCGGGGAACGTTGTTCAGAGCGTCTTCAGCAAGGGTGAAGATCGTTGGCGCTGCCATGAACGCGAGTAGCAGTGCGGCGAGCAAAACGTTGAGTCGCTCTTGAATGGGGAAGCCCGGAATCCAGGAGAGTAGGGGGTGGGCACTGGCATCCTTGAGAAGCCCCGCTAGGACGAGAACCCCGAAGAGTCCAAGCACGACCGATGGGATAGCCTGGACAAATTCAATGGCCGGCTTGAGGAGGGCGGCTTCACGGTGGTGACTGAACTGATTGACGTAGATGGCCGCACCAAGGGCCACGGGCACAGCGAAAAGCAAGGAGACCCCCGCAATGAGAAGGGAGCCGGTCAAGAGAGGAAGAATACCGTAGACATCTTGCCACGAACTGTTGGTTTGCCACTCGGTGCCAAAGAAAAAGGCTTTGACCGCTGTGGTGGTGCCAATGGGCTCGTCGTGTTTCCACTCAGCGAGTTTTTCTTTGTTTTTTTCGAGGATGTTCTGAAATGCGGGGATGAGTTCTTTTAATTCACTAGCAAGTGATTTGGCCTCGTTGGAGCTGAGTGTTGTGGGGATGAGCTTTTTGCTCTCGAGTAAGTCGGAGACCATTTTGTCCACGATGTCATGGTGTTCGGAGATGGAGGCGTAGAAGACCGTGGCTCGTTCGTCGATATCGACATGGTTGTTCAGGCCATTTTCAAGTTGTTTGGCTGTTTCGAGCTTCTCTTCGCGCTCTTTCGGGTCGTTGATTTTGGATGCTCCTTCTCGGAGGGCCGCGATACGTTTGGGAATTTCACGTTGGCGCTTCAGAAGGTCGGAGGTTTCCTTTGCCTTATCAGCTAACTTGCGCTCGAGTTCTCCGATGGCATTTCCCGCCGATCTCATTTCTGCCAGTGCCTGGGTAAAGGATCCCATGCCGTCACGGATGGCGTTTTGAAGCTGGTCGATTTCATCGGGCGTTTCGGCTTCCGTTAGTGCGTAGGTGGTTGCCAGTGCGATGGCCTGCTCAATGCTTTCCTGAGGGGCCGTTTTGATTTCGAGTGGCGAAAGGGTTAGGGCGATTTCATCATCGGAAAGATTCAGACAGTGTTGGCGAACGGCGTCACGGAGTTGTTGTTTTTCTTTTTCTTTTTTACTCGCATCCTCAATTTCGGCGAGACCGTAGATTTGTTCTTCGAGATGATCGTCAACGACGCCTTCAAATCGGTTGTAGAGGAGAATGACCGCTTCCTCTTTACTGTAACGGGCGCGCTTTTCTGCGATGTAAGCGATATCCATTTTCCGCAACAGTGCGGTGTGACCGGCGACCTCTTGTTTGAGAAGGTTTACAAATTCGATACCAGACTGCCGATCTTCACGAAGCTCTACCTTATAGCCAGGGAAGAACCCGATGGCCGCTCTCAGTAGGAAGAGGCAGATGAACAGGAGGAAGACAATGGCGAGATAAGCATTGCCTCCAAAGAACCCTTTGACGCTACCGTCAGCTGTCATTTTTAAACCGAGCAGTCGCACGCCACGTTTGCCCGAAAAGATGCGGGATGGGTTGGGTTTTTCAGATGAACTGGTTGTTGGCACGGCGGGAAGCTGCCACGCCTTCTATTCCATACGAAGGAGGAGATTGTGTCACATTCGTCACATTGGTTTTTTCGTGTGCCCTGACGGATTGTGTCGGATTTGTCACATGCTCCGGAGAACTCTGAATGCTTGGCTTTTTGAGCCTCTCTTGGCCAATCATCGGGTGGAGGCCGATTTTTTGACGGATTGCTATTTCTGAGCTTGGCACTTGAGCCGATCGCTGTCATGAGCCCTTTGAAACATGATGAAAGATTTGGATTACAGCTCCTTGGAGCAATTGGTTGCGATTGATTCACCCTCAGGATTCACCGAGAAGGCCTGTCAGTTTATTGTCGATCACTTACAGCAATACGGCTTGGAAGCTGAATTGACTACCAAGGGGGCTGTGCGCTGTGCTTTGGGGGATGCTCCCAAGCTTGCGATTGCGGCTCATGTCGATACGTTGGGGGCGATTGTTTCCGGGGTGAATGCTGACGGTTCACTGAAATTTTCCCCCATCGGAGGGCTTTCTCTGACTGGAGCGGAAGGTGAGTATGTCAGAATCCATACCTTGGATGGTTGTGTTTTTACCGGAACGATACTGTTGAATGACCCCTCAGCCCATACCAATAAAAAGCGTGAGAGTTCCGAGCGAAGTCTGGAGACGATGCATATCCGACTGGATGAAGAGGTTTCCTCTGAGAAGGAGGTCAAGGACCTGGGTGTTGAGACCGGTGATATCGTTTGTTTATATCCAAACTATGAAGAACTTGAGAGCGGTTACATCAAATCCCGATTTCTGGACAATAAAGCCGGGTGTTATGTGTTATTTGAGTTAGCTCGTATTTTTAAAGATGCCAATATCCCGGTGGAGTTGTTTTTCTCCAACTATGAAGAGGTTGGGCACGGTGGAACGTGTGGGTATTCCGAAGGCGTTGAGGAATTACTTGTGATCGATATGGGCGTTCTTGGTGATGCCTGTGCAGGTGAGGAGACGGCATGTTCGATCTGTGTTAAGGATTCGACCGGCCCATATGATTACGCCATGCGCAAGCGGCTCGTTGAGTTGGCTAAAGATGCCGGGCTTGCGTATCATCAGGATGTGTACCCCTATTATGGTTCGGACGGTTCTGCGGCCCGTGCTGCAGGGAATGATTTTAGAGTGGCTTTGATTGGCCCCGGGGTGGCGTCATCCCATAGTACCGAGCGTACACATAAAAAGGGAATTGCTGCTACTGTGGCACTTTGTGAAGCCTATATTCGGGATAATTGTTAGCTTTTTTGCTTGGCCTCTTCGTTGCCAGGATGATCTCTGGCAGATTGTTGGAACCGATCCTTAAATCAGGCTCGTATTTTTATGGTGATTGCTCATGTTGACGACATGAAAGAGCATGTGAATATTGAGTTTGCTTCGGAGGCTCGAGCCGATTCTTTTTGGTCTGCTCTTGATGAGGTTGCGAGGGAAGAAAAGTATTTAATCTTCATCAAAGGTCCGAATCGGACGGGGACGAGAGATTTTGTCAGGGAGATCATCCAAAAAGGATGGTCGCAGTATTACGCGGTTTCCGATGATCGTGTTGTTGGCTGGTGTGATATCACTCGCTATGAGCGGGCAGGTCTTGGTCACGTCGGTCATTTGGGGATGGGGGTGATTCAGGAGTTTCGTGGGAAAGGGATAGGTAGGAAGCTATTGCAGGTGACGCTTGATGATGCCTTTGCTAAAGGGGTAGAGCGTGTCGAGTTGGAAGTTTTTTCTTCTAACGCTAGAGCCCGTGCATTGTACCTGGACATGGGATTTGAATGGGAAGGTTGTAAAAAGCGGGGGCGTTGTCACGACGGCGAATACGAAGACATTGTGATCATGGGCTTGTTGCGCGATGCATGGACGTCCGGGCTGTAGATGCTCCCTCATTTTTCAGCGCAAGCATAGGACGCCTCTTTGCAGAAAAAAACGCCACCCCGGATGGCTCCGGGACGGCGTTTGTTTTTGTGGGCGAGCCCTCAAGCCTTACTTGGCTGCGGAGGTTGGGATGAATCCAACTGTTCCGACGACCTCGGCAGCTTTGTCACTTGATGTGGCCCAATCCAGAAATTTGGCTGATTCACCGGCAGGTTCGCCGATGGTGTAGTAGAAGAGCTTACGGGCAAGTGGATACTTAGCCACTTTGCTCGGGCTTGCAGCGACGTTGTCGACCTTAACCGCGCGGTAGCTCTCACCCTTGGAGTAGGCGAGTCCAACGTAGCCGATGCCGAGTGGGTTTTTGGAAACCTCGGTGGCAATTTGCTGGTTGCCTTCCATTTTCTGGCAGTGGGTGGCGTAATCGCGCTTGGACATGCCGAGTTTTTGGAAGCTCTTGTAGGTTCCGGATGAGGTGTTGCGTGTATAGACCGAGATCTTGCCGCTTTTGCCTCCGACCTGACTCCAGTCCGTGATGTCACCAGTGAAAATACCTTCGATTTGTTTGAGGGTCAGCTTGCGGACTGGGTTCTTATCGTTGACGATGACGGCGATCATGTCCCATGCGGCAACATGCTCAACGAGTTTTTTTCCAGCGGCGTTGAACTTGTCGGTTTCAGAATCTTTGACCTTGCGGCTGGACATTCCAATGTCTGCCGATCCGGCAAGAAGGTTGCTGAACGCGTGTGAAGAACCCTGCGCTTGAATTTCGATGTCCACCTTGTTGCCCGCTTGGACATATGCCTCTTTGAGCTGGGGAACGAGCTTGGCACCGAGGGTGTCAGAACCTTTGATCACGATTTTGGAATCAGCTTGGACCGATGCCGTCATGGCGAGGGCTGCGATGGCGGCCGCTGTGGATTGGATCATTTTCATCTTCTTATTATAAGTTGTTGGGTTGTCTAGTTGTTGTGAATGCCGTCGTTTTGTCTGACGACGTGCATTATTTCGCATTTTTGTGTTCGTGAGGCAAAAAATACTAGGTTACAAAAGAGACACATTGAAAGAAGCAGCGCCATTGATGGCAAATTCGTGAATGGTGACGGCTTGTGTCTAAATTGTCACACCCTAGGGGGTGTGATAGCTTCGAAGCTGGGCTAGATAGGGATGTAACTAAAATCAAAATACATGCAGACCATTTTAATCATCGAGGATGAAGAAGATATCGCGGAACTTGTTTCGTTTAATTTACAGCGCAGCGATTTTGAGGTTGAGTTGGCTCATGACGGATTGAGGGGGCTGGCCAAAGCCAAAGAAGGTTTGCCTGATCTGATCGTTCTGGATTTGATGATGCCGGGGATGGACGGGATCGCTTTGTTCAAAGAGTTGAGGCGGGAGGCCTCCACCCGAAAAATACCAGTGATCATGCTGACCGCCAGAGGCCAAACGGAGGATAAAATCCAGGGCCTTGAGCTGGGGGCTGATGATTATATGACCAAGCCTTTCAGCCCGAAAGAGTTGGTTCTTCGGGTGAAAAACCTATTAAAGCGGTCAAGTCACACGGAAAGTGGAGCTGAGCTGGTTTGTGGTCCGTTCCGCTTTATTAAAAACTCACTGCTTTTTTATGTGGATGGTGAGCGCTGTGATTTGACAGCCACGGAGTTCAAACTGATGCTTTATCTGTGTGAACGTAAAAATGTCGCTCAAGATCGTCACGATTTGTTGAAGGATGTGATGGGATACAGCGGGGATGTGCATAGTCGGACCTTGGATACTCACATGAAACGCTTGCGCCGTAAGCTTGGCGAGCGTATGGACTGTCTTGAAACGATGCGTGGTGTAGGATATCGCGTTAAAATTGACAGCGAATAGGTAGAAGAGATACGAGCATAGGCTGATTTCATGTTAGAATTATTACTCATTGTGATCGTGCTGATCACGCTTGCTTGGGCAGCCTATCAGCATCGCCAACATCAAAACGAGCGAGAGCTTCAGGGTAAGTTAAACCAGAGGGTTCGGCGTGAGGCATTGCGGGAACGTGACGAGCTGTTGGATGCGCTTGGCGATGCGTTTTTATTGGTTGGTGAAACCAGTCAGATCATTTTTGCCAATGCCTGTGCCAAATCCTTGGTTCGAGGCCGAAAGTTGATCGGACATAGCATCATGGAAGCGTTCCTCGACGACCAGCTTTCTGTTGCCATCATGAAGTGTATTCGCACTGGGCAGCCTATGCAGGATCGTGTCGTTTTGCATTCCTCCTACACCCCTTTGGGGGCGGCTGGCGAAGATGGGATCAGTGCCTGGGAGATTGATGCGGCCCCCTTGTCTGGTTATGCTCAAGACGGCGAGGATCATGCCATCACTCGCGTTGTGATTCGGGATGTGACCGCTGAGTACAAGGCGGATCAGGTCAGGCGTGATTTTGTTGCAAACGCATCCCATGAGCTGAGGACTCCGATGTCGATTATCAACGGATACCTTGAAAATCTGTTGGATGACAATGTGCTGGATGAGCCTAAAATGGCGAGGAAGTTTTTGGAGACGATGCGCAAGCATGGGGAGCGTATTTCCAGATTGGTGGAAGATATGTTAATGATTTCCAAAATGGAGTCCGGGGATTCAATGGCCTTGAATGTCGAAGAGTTCGATTTCCGGTCTTGTGTTCAGGACGTCGTGGATCGCTTAGAGCCGATGATTGTCAAGCAATCGGCATCGGTGGTGATGGAGATCCAGCCAACGGATTTGTCCTTGTCCGGAGATCGTTTTTATTGGACGCAGGTTATTTTCAACTTGATTGAGAATGCTTTAAAGCAAAACCCGGCTCCAGGACTTCGTGTGACCGTCAAGGGATACCGTAAGGATGGTGAGCTGATTGTGTCGGTATGTGATGACGGCGTCGGCATCCCTTCTGCCGATTTACCCTATATTTTCAAACGTTTTTATCGGGTTCAAAAGCACCACTCCCAAAGCGAAATCAAAGGGACGGGCCTAGGCCTGTCGATTGTGGTGCGGGCTGTGGAAGCCCATGGCGGGGATATCTCGGCAAGCTCGGTTCCCGGGCAGATGACTTGCTTTACGGTCAGGTTGCCCGGGGCGCCCGAGCTTTAGCTTCGGTTGGCTTGGTCGACTTGAGCATTTAAGCTGAAGTAGTCGTAGATATAGCCGATTCCAAAGAGACCGGCTGTAAAGAACCAAAGAATGCCTGTTCCGATTTTTCCCAGATAAAATCGATGCGCTCCAAAGACTCCGAGGAAGGTTTGGAGAATCCATGCCGCGGTGTAATCGTAACGCCCCTTTTGATAGCGTGTGCTGGCTTGTTTGGCCAACGAGGGGATCAAAAAGAGGTCGATGATCCAGCCAATGAAAAACAGGCCGAAGGTGAAGAACCAGATAACCCCGGTTATTTGTTTGCCAAAATAAAACCGGTGGGCTCCGAGGAAACCAAAAATCCAGAGGATGTATCCGACGGCTGTGGAGTGTGTGCTTGTCTGAGTGTGGCCCATGATGGGATTGTGGCGTTGAATCCTTTTGAGGTCGATATGGAAATTTTCTGGTCTTCGTCTTGGTTCTCTCACTGACTAATCGTTCGGAAGGCCTGTTTGTTTGTTTTTTGCTGGATCTCTTAACTTTTTGAGTTTCCAAATTAAAAATCGCTGGGTAGCTTTCAATAAAGCATGAGTGAAGTGGTTCAAGACATAGCGCATTGCAGCGCCTGTGGCTGTAAAATGGATATTTCAGCTATGGACCCGTACACCAACGTGGTGTGTCCGGATTGTGGACATCACACCCGGGTGAAGTGCGAGATGGGTCACTATTTATTGACTAATCGGCACGCGGCTGGCGGAATGAGCATGGTGTTTCTTGCCCGCGATACCACTTTGGAGCGAGATGTTGCCATCAAGATCCTGAATGAGGACTACTCTCGTGATGCCAAGCGAATGGAGGAGTTTGAGCGTGAGGCAAAGATTACAGCCGCGCTCAGCCACCCGCATATCGTGCGCGTCTTTACGGTCGGGCAAAGTTTTGGCCACTACTACATTGCGATGGAGATGGTGGCGGGTGAAAATCTGGAGCAAAAGATTTCCAAGGGGGGGGCGATTAGCGAAGATGAGTTGTTGCCTATCGCACTGGAAATTATTTCCGGATTAAGGGCAGCCAAGTCTGCAGGCTTGATTCACCGGGATGTGAAGCCTGGCAACATCCTCTTTGATGAAGGTGGGCATGTCAAAATCGTTGATTTCGGATTGGCCTTGGTGACGATGGGTGGGGCGGTTAAGGCTGATGAAGTCTGGGCAACGCCATATTATGTCCCGCCTGAGGCCTTGGATGGGGAGGAGGAGGACTTTCGAAGTGATATCTACGCCCTTGGCGCGACTCTTTACCATGCTCTTTCCGGAAAGGCTCCATTGCCACATGATGTAAAGTCGACGCGCGCAGTGCGTAAAGCCAAAGAACATATTTCACCATTGGCGGAGGTGGCCCCATGGTTGAACCCTGCCACCTGTTATCTCGTTGATAAGGCGATGCAACTTCGTCCGGAAGACCGTTTTGCATCATACGCTGAAATGGAGGACGCGTGGAATGCCGCGTCCCAGGCATTGCGTGGAGGAGGGGCTGAGGAACCTATTCATAGCCAGGACAGGATCCGACGCAGGTTGAAAAGCAAGCAAGGGCTCGGCGGATTGATCGCGGCTGCCGTCGTGGCGGTTTTATTGGTCGCTGCGGCAGCCTATATGTTGATGAATCGTGGGGGCGGCGAGGATGCCGGAGGTGGGTCGGGCGCTGTGGCCGGAGTTGATGATTTGGAAGTTCTGGATCAGATGGATCAAGGCGGAGGGTTTGATCCTGAGGCTGCGGCCAGAATCAGCAAATTGTTCCGCTCAGCGCATTCCTTGCTGAAGCAGAAGAAGTTTGATGATGCTCGCAAGAAATTTGATCGTCTGGCTAAAGACGATTCTTTGCATGAGCCTCTTTCTACATGGGTCAGGTTGGAGTCCGTGATTGCGGTCTGCTTGAAAGGTGACTCGGCTGAGAAGGAACAGGCTTTGTCGCGGTTTAACCGCCATATCGAGTCACCCCAGGGTAATCCTGAATTTGTCCCAATTGCGAAAGTTCTGGGGGCTCCTCAGGTGGTGAGAGAGCCTTCTGTCGGCTCGGAGCCCATGGCCGTCGTGCATCTGATGGCGCTCGCGTTAAAGAATTGGGAACTCGGCGCTTGGCCTCAGGCAGTTGATTTATTTGAGCAAGTCGAAACGCATCCATTGCCTGTGGGGAGTCCTTTACTGGCTTATCGGGAAGTTGCGAGGTGGTATTTGTCTGATTATCGGAAACTAGCCCCACTGGCAGATGTTTCGGACCTTGCTTCTCTGGAGATGGCAGAGGCCCGGCTCCGGGAGCTCAAGAAGCAGCTGAATCAACTTGAGACCAACGGCCGGGCTCGGTTTCACGTCCGGGTCTGGCAATTGCGCACGCTGCGGCTGGTGAAGTCGATGAAGGAGCCAGTTCAAGTGGTGGATCATGATCCTGCTAGTGTCACCGGGCAGGGGGAGGATGCATACGAGTTGGTTAAGCCGAAGGTTCAAGCGTGTTTAAGTGAGTCTAAATTTGCCGAGGCTGCGGGATTGTTGCAAAAAGCAAAACCAGAGAGTGCTACCCCGGAGCTGTTGACAGCTCTTATTTACCTTTCGGATTCTTCTGCTCTTTTTCTTGGCTTGCTTGAGGAGAGGGTTCCACCCTCGGGGCTCGATCTGGAAATTCAGTCTGTGAATGACAAAACAAAGGTTTATCAGAAAATTGTGTCTGCCAAGGCCGGTGGGCTGGTGATGAAGCTTGGCGATAAGGATGAGTTTGTTCCATGGGGTGGAATCGCACCAGATAGTGTGATTTCGATTTTTCAAAACCTCTTAAAACCCAGCTTGTCGACGGCTGAAGGGCAAATGCACACGGAATTGGCGATTTGTTATGCCTGGTTGTGTGGCTTGGAGGATAAGGCTCGTCTTGCTGCCGAGAAATTGTCTGGATCCAATCGGGGGTTTTCCAAACGCTGGAAAAAAACCATGCATTCTCTGGATTTACACCAGTAGTCATTTGGATGACCTATACCCATGGGTGATTTCTGGCGTGGCGCATGCCTCCGAAGCTTTTCTAAGTTCGTGACGCCATCAACGAGATGCATCATCAATTGGAGGGTTTCTTCTTATTTTCTACAGTGATGGAAGGCCCTCTGGAGCTTTAAAACCGACACTAAACTGCATCCAGGTGGGAATTTAAGTTTTCTTAAGCACCGTTTTGAGTCCATGAGCTTTAAAAAATGATTTGGTCTTTCCCTTGTAAATCAGGGGGTTGTGAAGGGGGTGGTAAAAAAGTTGTAATTTGATGCAGAAAGATCTTGCGGAAAATGAAATTTTGAGTAGGTTCCGCCCGCCGCTCCGAAGGGAGGGCACGC